>NZ_JBHWMB010000036.1:0-51570 GCF_042730015.1 Streptomyces sp. NPDC059957
GACCGGGGCGGGGGGGGTGGTGACGCTGGCCGCTTCGGTGGTGGAACGGGTGGCGGCGTGGTCTGTCCCGTCGGGGCCCCCCCGCCCCACAGCCGTCGGGCGGAGCGGCCCCCGGCATGCGCCGGTGCCGGGGTCCGCTCCGCCTTATTCGTTCCTTACGATGCACCGCATGAAGCAACCCTCTCCCCAGGCGCGGTGGGAGCGCAGGACGCAGACCCCGCTGCTCGTGCTCGCCCTGGCTTTCGCCGTGGCCTACGCGGTGCCCATCGTCCTGCCCGACGCGAGCCCGGCGGTCCACAGCGCCTGCAAGCACGCCGAGTGGGTGGTGTGGGCCGCCTTCGCCGCCGACTACCTGGTGCGGCTGGGCCTGGCGCAGTCGAAGAGGGCCTTCGTACGGACCCACTGGCTGGACCTGATGGCGGTGGTGCTGCCGATGATCCAGCCGCTGCGGCTGCTGCGCGTGGTCTCCACCCTGATGCTGGTGGGCCGGCGGGCGCGGATGGCCCCGCAGATCCGGCTCACCACGTACGTGGCGGGCTCGGTGGTCGGGCTGCTGATGTTCGGCTCGCTCGCGGTGCTGAGCGTGGAGCGGGACGCCCCCGACGGCAACATCAAGAACCTCGGGGACGCCCTGTGGTGGTCGGTGACCACGATGACGACGGTCGGGTACGGGGACCACTCCCCCACCACCGGGCTCGGCCGGCTGCTGGCGGTGGGGCTGATGCTGTCCGGGATCGCCCTGCTGGGTGTGGTGACCGCGAACATCGCGGCCTGGTTCATCTCCCGCTTCGAACGCGACGACCGGGTGGAGCGCGCCCAGACGGCGGCGATCTCCGAACTGGCGGCAGAGGTACGGGCGCTGCGCGCCGAGGTCGCCCGGCTCGGCGGGGCGGCTCCCGCCGGGGCGGCCGGGTTCGCACCGGCGGCCGGGTTCGCCGGGGCCGGCGGGCTCCCGCCGGCCGTGGTGCCCGCCCGGGAGCCCGGCCCGGGCGCGAGCATCGGCGCCCAGGGCGGGCCGGTCCAGGCGGGCGACGGCGGCGTCGTCAGCGCTCCCACACCTTGAACGCCCTGACCTGGTAGGGCGACTGGGGCAGCCACACCCCGTCGCCCGGGTAGGTCTGGAACTCTCCGGTCTCGGCGCATTCGGCCGACTGGTAGGTGGTGACCGGGCGGCCGGTCCGGTTGGTGAGTGACTGGGCGGTGGTCCCGGCGGGCAGCGCGGTGCAGCTGTTGATGTCGAGGGTGCTCAGCTCGTGGGTCGTGCGGGCGCCCTTGAACTCCGGCTTCGCCCACAGGCACAGCTGCCCGGTGGCGCAGGCCCCGAGCCCGGGCGGCCCGGCGGCCCGCCCCTTCGTCTTCGTCCGCCCGGAGGCCCGGACCGGAGCCGGGGTATCGGCGCGGGCCGGAGCCTGGGTCCGGGCTTGCAGGGGAGCCTGTGCCGGCGCCGGGGCGCGGCCCGCCGCGTGGGCGGATTCCGCGGTGCCCGGGATCAGCAGGGTGGCGGCGAGAACGGTGGCCGTGGCGGCGGTGCGCCCGGAGAAAGTGGTGCTCCACGTACGCATGACGGGTCAACTCCTGGTGGACGTACGGGCCCCGGACCGTTTCCGAAGCTCCGTCGGCACCACGCTGACCTGCGCGGACGTCTCGGCGGAAGGGGCCGCGAGCGGGTCCACCCTGATAGGCGACAGCCCCGCCGGAACCATCCGGCGGGGCTGTGGCGGCCCCGGAGTTGACGCCTCCGCGGCCCCCGTGACCGCCTCGGCCGCCCGGCCCGTGCACAGAGCCAGCGGGGCACTGTGTCCGGTCGGGCACGCCGGGGCGGGGCTAGATGTGGGCCGCGCCCGCGCCCGCCTCCGCGTTCTCGCCGCGCTTCGTGAAGCCGGCGACGACCGCGGCGAGTACCGCGACCACGCCGGCGACGGTGAAGGCCGTGCTCATCCCTGACACGAACGTGTCGTGCGCGACCCCCGGATGGGCCGCACGAGCTGCTCCGAGGCGCCCGGCGGGACCCTGTGTGACCACCTCAGCCGCGCCCCGAACGGCCGGGGTGCTCCCTGAACAGTTCCGCGACGAGGCTCCGGTTGACTGGCCACTCGTTCGGGTGAGGTGTAGACGTTCGAGTGACCGGTGAGGGTCCCGGTTCTACGTTGGTCTGGTGACGACACCGGGAGCAACGACAGCGGGGGAAGCCGGGTCTGTCCGGTTCACCTACCGGCTTCGTGTGTCCTCGACCGCGCTTGCCGCGCTGGTGGCGGAGTGGGACCGGTGCCGGTGGGTCTGGAACGAGTGCGTGGCCAAGTCGAAGCAGGTGCACGCCTTCAATCAGGCCCGCTCTACGGGCGAGGACAAGCGGACGTGCGGTCCGGCTCAGCTCGACCGGATGCTGACCGAGGCCCGCGCCCACACTTTGTGGCTGCGGGGAGGGGCGAGCGTTCCGCAGCAACAGCTGATCCGTGACTTCGGGAAGTCCCGGGCGAAGGCCCAGAAGGACGTCAAGGACCGGCTGCCGATGCGGCAGCGGGCCGGGATGCCCGGGTGGAAGAGGAAACGCGATACGGATCCGAGCCTCAACTACACCAAGCGCGGGTTCCGGCTGAAGGACGGCCGTCTGCACTTGGCGGGTGGGATCGTCCTGACGGTGGTGTGGTCACGCGACCTTCCGGGGGAACCGTCCTCGGTGCGGGTCTACCGGGACAGTCTCGGGCACTGGTACTGCTCGTTCGTCGTCCCCATGCTGGCTGAACCTCTGCCCACCACCGGTGCCGTGATCGGTATCGACTGGGGTGTGACCGAGACCGCGACGACTACCAGCGACGCCCACGACCTCCCGCACCCGGAGCACGGTAGGAACGCCGCAGTGAGGCTGGCCAGGTATCAGCGGATGATGGCCCGCCGCCGCGCCCCGAAGGGCAAGAAGCGTTCCAACGGCTACCGGGAGGCGCGTCGGCAGGCGGCGAAGCTCCACAAGAAGATCGCCCGGCAGCGACAGGACACCGCCCGCAAGTGGGCCAAACGCGTAGTCCGCGACCACGACGCCCTAGCTGTCGAGGATTTCCACCCTCGCTTTCTTGCCAAGTCGACCATGGCGAGGAAGGCCGCTGACGCCGCCATCGGCGCCACCAAAGCGGCTCTGGTCGAGATGGGCCGCAAGCACGGCAGGACCCTGTACCTGGTACATCCGGCGTACTCCACGATGGACTGCGCGCGGTGCGGAGCGAGAGCCAAGCACGCACTGCCGCTGGGAGTACGCACCTACACCTGCACCGCGTGCGGAGCCGTGTCCCCACGGGACAAAAACTCCGCACACGTGATGCTCGTCCGGGCAGGTCTGAACCCGGCCGGCGCCGAGAGCGCAAGACCCGACGAACCGCCGGTTCGTAAGGCAGCTTGAGCCGGAGATCCCCACACAGCCCCAAGGGAGAGAATCCTCGTCCCTGGGGAGGGGAGCATTCAAAGGTACCCTGACCGCCGTGATGACAGATCAGCGGCCCGCGCCCGCACCGGCCGCCGGACTGCGCGAGCGCAAGAAACAGCGCACGCGCGACGCACTGCTGCGCGCGGCCCTCCTCCTCTTCATCGCCCAGGGGTACGAGGAGACGACCGTCGACGAGATCACCGACGCCGTGGACGTCTCCCAGCGCACCTTCTTCCGGTACTTCGCCAACAAGGAAGAGGTCGCCTTCGCCGTCCAGGACCTGGTCGAATCGCACTTCGTCGCGGCGCTGCGCTCCCGCCCGCCCGCCGAGGGCCCCTTCGAGGCCATGCGCTCGGCCGTGCTGGACGCCTGGGACACCGTCGAGGAGGCCATCTCGGACCTGGTCCCCATCGACCTGTACATGCGCAGCTACCGGCTGATCGAGTCCACCCCGGCCCTGCTCGCCGTGCACCTGCGCCGCTCCACCGACCTGGAGGAGCAGATCGCCCGGCTGATAGCCGAGCGCGAGGGCCTGGACGTGGACGCCGACCCGCGCCCACGGGTGGCCGTCGCCGCCTTCACGGGCGTGATGCGCGTCACCGGCCGGCTCTGGGGACAGGGCGAGGACATCAGCGTGGCCACCATCCGGCGGATGACCGAGGTCTACCTCGACCAGATCGGCCCCGCCCTGGCCGCCGACTGGCGCCGGCTCGCCTGACCGGCGCGGTCGGCTCCCGGCCGGGCGAAGATCCCGTACGGATGCGGACGCCCGCGCACGCGGGTCCCGTACGGGCGCACCCGCCGGCGGGGCGTCCCACGGTCGGCGGTGACTCCCGTCACCCGGCGCGCAGGCAGCCGCCGAGGTCTCCTAGGCTGGGCTCAGTGAACCTGTCCGGCCCCGCCCACGCCCACTCCGCCGACGCCCCCGCGCGCCCGGCCGCCCTGCGCGCCCTGCTCGCGCTGGCGGTGGTCTTCCTGATGCTCGCGACCACGGGCTGGACCTCCGTCTACCGGTCCGCGAGCGAGGAGTCCCCGCGCGAGGCGGCGCTCGCCACCTGGGCCGGGTCCCGCTTCGAGGGCCGGGCCCTGCCGGCCGCCGACGCCCCGCCGCCCGTGGTGGCACGGTTCTTCGCGCGCCTCGACGGCGCCCAGCGCGCGCGGCTCGCCGAGGGCCACCCGCTGGTGGTCGGCAATCTCGACGGGGCGCCGCCCGGCGTCCGCTACCGGGCCAACCGGATGGCCCTGCAGCGGTCCGCGCGGGTCGAGGACACCCGCGCACACGACATCACGCTGGCCCCCGCCGACCGCGCCACCGCGGCCCGGCGCGCCCACCGCTTCGAGTCCCTCGCCGAGCCCGGCCGGCAGATCCTCGTCTTCGACCCCACCGGCGGCGGCCTCGCGGCCGAGGTTTTCGGCGACCTCGGCGAGGCCCGCCGGATCTCGGTGGTCGTCCCCGGGGTCGACACCGACGCGCTCACCTTCGAGCGCACGATGCGCCGGCTGACCTCCCCCGTCGGCATGGCGGAATCCCTCTACGAGGCCGAGCGCGCGGCCGCCCCGGGCAGCCGGACCGCGGTCATCGCCTGGGCCGGCTACACCGCCCCGGCCGGCGTCGGCATGGACGCGGCGACCGGGCGGATGGCCGTGGACGGCGCGGCCCGGCTGCGCTCGCTGACCTCCGCGCTGCCCGGACGAGCGAGCGTGGCGCTGTTCTGCCACAGCTACGGCTCGGTGGTGTGCGGGGTGGCCGCCCACGAACTGCCGCAGCAGGTCACGGACATCGTGGTGGCCGGCAGCCCCGGAATGCGCGCCGAGAACGCCGCAGAGCTGGGCACCTCGGCGCGGGTGTGGGCGATGCGGGACGCCGGTGACTGGATCGCCGACGTGCCCCACCTGGAGTTCGGGGGCCTGGGTCACGGCGCGGATCCGGTCTCCGGGGAGTTCGGCGCACGGGTCCTGTCGGCGGCCGGAGCCAAGAGCCACACCGGCTACTTCGAGCCAGGCACCGAATCCCTGGACAACTTCG
Source organism: Streptomyces sp. NPDC059957 (assembly GCF_042730015.1). Lineage (NCBI taxonomy): Bacteria > Bacillati > Actinomycetota > Actinomycetes > Kitasatosporales > Streptomycetaceae > Streptomyces > Streptomyces sp. NPDC059957. Next base: position 5,442 of record NZ_JBHWMB010000036.1, read on the forward strand.
CCAAAATCGGAACCGGTGCGTTCGGTTCCACGGTGTGCGCGGCCGGGGACGACACGTGCCGACGCGGAACATCCGGGACGGACGGTTCCTGACCGCTCGGCCGACCCGAAATCGGACCTCACAGCGGGGGGACGCACGGGGGTGCGTCCCTTTACGATGTGCCGCATGGGTGACGTACTGGCCGGAAACCATGCCGTCTGGGAGTTCGACCGCACAACGAACTCGCTCATCATCCGCTTCGCACGGGGGATCAGAACGCCCAGACTCTGGCACGCCCTGGGGGAACGCCGGATTCCCCTCGAAGCGTTGTCCGGGGTGGGCCTGACCGTGGGACGGCGGGACACCGCGGTGCTGCACGCCCGCGTGCGGGTGGGAGCGGACCCCCTGATGGAGGCCGCGGCGGGGCAATTGCGTGACGTCTGCGATCCGTACCGGCTGGTGCTGCCGGGAAGCGGCGGCGGGACCGCGCGGGCCGCCGACTTCGCCGATGCCCTGCGCGAGCGGCTGGGGCCGGCCGGGCCGGCCGAGCGGTTCCTGGTCTCCGTCCCGGAGCCGCCGGCCACGCTGAAGGCGTACGACGCCCGGCTCGCCTTCGACGGCGGCGCCGTCACCTTCCACTGGTCGCGCACCGGGGCCACCAGCACCAAGTGGAAGGCGGGCGACCAGCGGTATCCGCTGACCGCCCTGGCCGGGCTGGTCTGGCACTCCCCGGAACGGTCCGGCGGGCACCTGCGGCTGTTGCCCCGCGAGGGCGCCGGTGATCCCCGGCCCGACCACGATCTCGCCTCCGCCGTCTTCGGCGTGGGGTACGGAGCCGTGCACGAGTCCTTGCCGTTCGCGGCGGCGGTGCTCGTCGCTTTGCGGGCACGCGCGGTCGTCGCCTCCGGCGCGGGGGTGCCGGGGCCGCGGTCCTGGGAGCGGATTCAGCACCTCGCGGAGCTGCACAGTGCGGGGCTGCTCACGGATGCCGAGTACCTCGCGCTACGGGACCGCTTCACGGCCGGAGCCTGACCCCGCGGGGCCCGACGGCCCTGCGGGGCTGTCCCCTACCCGCCCTTCGCCCGTTCCCCGGGCTCCGACCAAACCCGGTCCTCAAACGCCGGACGGCTGAAAGCACCCCGCGCCGCGCGCGGTCACACCTCGCGTGCCGTCGAGGTCGAGCTCATGTCCGGGTAGCGGTCGCCCGCGACCCCCGCGGCGATCGGTTCCAGCAGGGCGAGTTCCGCCGGTGTCAGGGTGATGCGGGTCGCCGCCGTGTTCTCCGTGAGGCGGGTCGGCTTGCGGGTGCCCGGGATCGGGACGACCGTCAGGCCGTGCACCGACGCCCGCTGGTGCACCCACGCCAGGGCGATCTGGGCCGGCGTGGCCCCGCGGGCCGCCGCAATCTCCCGTACCGGCGCCAGCAGCGCGGCGTTCGTCCGCGCGTTGTCACCCGTGAACCGGGGCTGGTAGCGCCGGAAGTCACCGGCCGTCAGGTCCGCCGACGCGTCCGCGAACGCCCCGGTCAGGAAGCCGCGCCCGAGCGGGGAGTACGCCGCGATGGCCACGCCCAGCTCGGCCGCCGCGCCCACCGCGCTGCGCTCCACGTCCCGGCTGAACAGCGACCACTCCGACTGGAGCGCCGCGATCGGGTGCACCGCGTGCGCCTCGCGCAGCTCCGCCCCGGTCACCTCGCTGAGCCCGAGGTGGCGCACCTTGCCCTCCTGCACCAGTTCCGCCATCGCACCCACCGACTCGGCGAACGGAACGGCCGGATCGCGCCGGTGCATGTAGTAGAGGTCGATCACCTCGGTGCCCAGCCTGCGCAGGCTGTCCTCGACCGCGCCGCGGACGTACGCGCGGTCGTTGCGGACCCCCCGGTAGTGCGGGTCGTCCGTCCGCTCTATGGCGAACTTCGTGGCGAGGGTGATCCGGTCGCGGTGCGCGGCCACGAACGGCGCGAGGAACTCCTCGTTGGCGCCCCGCCCGTAGACGTCGGCGGTGTCGAAGAGGGTGACCCCGGCGGCCAGCGCCGCGTCCAGGGTCTGCCGGGCGGCCGCCTCGTCCGTGTCCCCGTAGAACTCGCTCATGCCCATGCAGCCGAGGCCCTGGACGCCCACCAGCGGGCCGCCCTTGCCCAGTTCGACCTGCTCGATCCGATCGGCCTGCTCGGTCCCGGCGGTGTTGTCGGTCATGTCCGGTCTTCCTCTCCCGCGACGGTGGTGCACATCGCATACGTGTCGATCTTGTAGTCCAGGACCGCGAGCGCGTCGGTCAGTTCCGTGATCCGCGTGCGCACCTCCTCGCGCGTGCGCTCCAGCAGCTCGCGCCGGTCGGCGGCGGTGTGCGGGCCCTCGCGGACGAGTTCGGCGTACCGGACCATGTCCGCCACGGACATTCCGGTGGTGCGCAACTTGCCGACGAAGCCCAGCCAGTCGAGGTCCTTGTCGGTGAACCGGCGCTGACCCGAGTGGGAGCGGTCCACGTGCGGCATGAGGCCGATCCGCTCGTACCAGCGCAAGGTGTGCTGGGTCAGCCCGGTCCGGGCCTCGACCTCGCTGATCGTGTACCGCGTCCGCGTCTGCAGGGGGGTCCGGGTCGGGCTCATGGCCCCACGCTAAATCCTTGGAGTGCACTCCAAGCAAGTACCCTCGGCCGCATGGAGAGCTTGCAGAGTCTGCGCAACATCGAGAACTGGCCGGTCCCGACCGCCGCCGCGGCCGTGGTCGACTCCGACGGGACCGTGCTCGGCTCCCACGGCCCGGTGGACCACCGCTTCCCGCTGGCCTCCGTCACCAAGCCGCTCGCCGCCTACGCCGCCCTTGTCGCCTACGAGGAGGGCGCGATCGAGCTGGACGAGCCGGCCGGGCCCGAGGGTTCCACCGTGCGCCACCTGCTCGCCCACACCAGCGGACTGGCCTTCGACGAGCACCGCGTGACGGCCCCTCCCGGGCAGCGCCGGCTGTACTCGAACGCCGGTTTCGAGGAGCTCGGCGACCACATCGCGAAGGCCACCGGCATCCCCTTCGCCGCGTACCTGGCCGAGGCCGTCTTCGAGCCGCTGGGCATGGCGTCGAGCAGCCTGGAGGGCTCTCCCGCCAAGGACGGCGTCTCCACCGTCTCCGACCTCCTGCGCTTCGCCGCCGAGCTGCAGCAGCCCCGGCTGCTGGACGTGCGCACCGTCGCCGAGGCCACCTCGGTGGTCCACCCGGGACTCAAGGGCGTCCTGCCCGGCTACGGCCACCAGTCCCCCAACGACTGGGGGCTCGGCCTGGAGATCCGCGACGGGAAGGCCCCGCACTGGACGGGCGCCGGCTCCTCGCCGCGCACCTTCGGCCACTTCGGGCAGTCCGGGACCTTCCTGTGGGTGGACCCGGACGCCCGGGCCGCCTGCGTGGCGCTGACGGACCGCGCCTTCGGCCCGTGGGCCGTGGAGGCCTGGCCCCCGTTCACCGACGCGGTGCTCGCGGAGCTCAGGACCCGCTGAGGCCCTGCGCACGGGACCGCCGGCGGGACTGCCTGCGGGACTGCCTGCGGGACTGCCTGCGAGGCCGCCGCCTACGGGACTCCGCCTACGGAAACTCCCAGATCAGCACCTCGGCCGGGGAGCCGGCGACCAGCTCCAGCTCCCCCTCGCCGGTGATCCGCGCCGAGTCCCCGGGGCCGAGCTCGTCCGCGCCCCCGGCGGCCGCGCCGTCCAGCCGCAGGTCTCCCCGTACGACGTGCAGGTACACCCGCCCGGCGGCCGGGACGGCGATCCGCTCGCCCGCGCCCGGACGCCGTACGTGCAGCACGGCCCCGGCCGCGGGCACGGCGTAGGGCGTACTGTCGGCGATGCCTCTGACCAGCGTGTACGAGGGCTCCCCGGCCGGATCGGCCGGTGCCAGCCACGTCTGGACGAAGCGCAGCGGCCCGGGGCCGTCGTTGCGTTCCACGTGCCGGGTCCCGGACGCCGCGCCGAGGTGCTGTACGTCACCGGGCCGCACCAGGGTGGCGGCGCCCGTGGCGTCCTGGTGGGTGAGCTCGCCCTCGGCCACCCAGGTCACGATCTCGGTGTGGCTGTGGGGGTGCTCGTCGAAGCCCGCGCCGGGGGCGAGGCTCTCCTCGTTGCACGCCATGACCGGGCCGAACCGCAGGTTGTCGGGGTCGTAGTGCGGGCCGAAGGAGAAGGCGTGCCGGGTGGTGATCCCGGCCAGGGCTTTCCCGCCCTCGTAGCGGTCGGAGCCTCGGCGTACATCAATCATGGAGGCCACCGTAGCCCGCGGAGCGCGGCCCGGGACGGGACCGGACTCCGCGCAGCGGTCCCGATAAGGCAGTCTTGTCACGTGCCCCAACCCGAACGTGAGCATTCACCCGCGGTCCACCCCGCGCATCCGGCTCCGCCCCATCCGCACTCCGCGACGCTGCGACGGCTGGAGAAGTCCTCCGGCCGGCTCGCCGCGAACGCCATCGCGCGCATGGACGAGACGCTGTCGTGGTACCGGGCGATGCCGCCGGAGAACCGGTCCTGGATCGGCCTGGTCGCCCAGGCCGGCATCGCCGCGTTCACCGAGTGGTTCCGGCATCCGGAGACCCCGCAGGCGATCTCCACCGATGTCTTCGGGACGGCTCCGCGCGAGCTGACCCGGGCGATCACCCTGCGCCAGACCGTCGAGATGGTGCGCACCACGATCGAGGTCATGGAGACCGCGATCGACGAGGTCGCGGCGCCCGGCGACGAGTCGATCCTGCGCGAGGCCCTGCTCGTGTACGCCCGGGAGATCGCCTTCGCGACCGCCCAGGTCTACGCCCAGGCCGCCGAGGCCCGTGGCGCCTGGGACGCCCGCCTGGAGTCCCTGGTGGTCAACGCGGTGCTGTCCGGGGAGGCCGACGAGGGCGCGCTGTCGCGGGCCGCGGCGCTCGGCTGGAACTCCCCCGAGCACGTGTGCGTGGTGCTGGGCACGGCGCCGGAGGGCGACAGCGAGCTGACGGTCGAGGCGATCCGGCGGGCCGCCCGCCACCACAAGCTGCAGGTGCTCACGGGTGTGCTGGGCGACCGGCTCGTGGTCATCGCGGGTGGCAGCGACAATCCGATGCAGGTGGCGAAGTCGCTGATCGGGCCGTTCGCGGCGGGTGCGGTGGTCGCCGGACCGGTGGTCCCGGACCTGTTGAACGCCACGAAATCGGCGCAGGCGGCCGCGGCCGGACTCAAGGCCTGTACGGCGTGGCAGGACGCTCCGAGGCCGGTCCTCGCGGATGATCTCCTGCCCGAACGCGCGATCGCCTCCGACCCTTCGGCCCGCGAGCAGTTGGTGGAGGAGATCTACAGACCGCTCGAAGAGGCCGGCTCGGCCCTGCTGGAGACGCTGAGCGTCTATCTGGAGCAGGCGAGCAGTCTCGAAGGTGCGGCCCGGATGCTGTTCGTGCACCCCAACACCGTGCGCTACCGGCTCCGACGTGTGACGGACGTCACCGGCTGGTCGCCCTCCGATGTCCGCTCCGCGTTCACGCTGAGGATCGCTTTGATCCTCGGGCGTCTGGCCGACGGCGATCCTCAGTCCTAAGCTTTTGTCGGACATCAACAATTACCCCGATGGTTCTTCGTCCCTGTCCCCACGGGCGGCGTGGACCGAACACAAGAGAGAGTGTGAGGGTGCTCGTACTCGTCGCTCCCGGCCAAGGCGCACAGACGCCCGGCTTCCTGACTCCCTGGCTCGAACTGCCCGGCGCCGCTGACCGCGTCGCCGGCTGGTCGGACGCCATCGGGCTCGACCTTGCCCACTACGGCACGAAGGCCGACGCGGACGAGATCCGCGACACGGCCGTCGCACAGCCCCTGCTGGTGGCCGCCGGTCTGCTCGCCGCGGCCGAACTCACCGCCGTCCCCGCGGTCGGCCCGACCGCCTTCGGCGCCGTGGCGGGCCACAGCGTCGGCGAGATCACCGCCGCCGCGTACGCCGGGGTCCTGTCCGACACGGACGCGCTGTCCTTCGTACGCACCCGTGGGCTCGCCATGGCCGAAGCCGCGGGGATCACCGCGACGGGCATGGCCGCCGTCCTCGGCGGGGACACGGACGTGGTCGTGGCGCACCTGGAGAAGCTGGGTCTGACCCCGGCGAACGTGAACGGCGCGGGTCAGATCGTCGCCGCGGGGACCATGGAGCAGATCGCGGCCCTGGAGGCCGAGAAGCCCGAGGGTTCCCTCAAGGTCGTCGCCCTCAAGGTCGCGGGCGCCTTCCACACGCACCACATGGCTCCGGCGGTCGCCGGTCTGGAGAAGGCCGCGTCGGCCCTCTCCCCGGCCGACCCGGTGCTGACGTACGTTTCGAACAAGGACGGTCAGGTCGTGACCACGGGCGCCGATGTCGTCGCCCGGCTGGTGGGCCAGGTGGCCAACCCGGTCCGCTGGGACCTGTGCATGGAGACGTTCGCCGCACTGGGCGTCACCGGGATCGTCGAACTGTCCCCCGGTGGCACCCTGACGGGTCTGGCCAAGCGCGCGCTGAAGGGCGTACCGAGCGTGGCCCTGAAGACCCCGGACGATCTCGAAAAGGCCGCGGCGCTCGTCTCCGAGCACGCGGTCTGAGAGAAGGAGCCCACTCAGCATGTCGAAGATCAAGCCTGCCAAGGGCTCCCCGTACGCCCGCATCCTCGGTGTCGGCGGCTACCGCCCGATCCGTGTGGTGCCGAACGAGGTCATCCTCGAAACCATCGACTCCTCCGACGAGTGGATCCGCTCCCGTTCCGGTATCGCGACGCGGCACTGGGCCTCCCCGCAGGAGACCGTCGCCGCGATGTCGGTGGAGGCCTCGGGCAAGGCCCTGGCCGCCGCCGGGATCGCTCCGGAGAAGATCGGCGCCGTGATCGTCTCGACGGTGTCGCACTTCAAGCAGACCCCGGCCGTGGCGACCGAGATCGCGCACCGCATCGGCGCGGGCAAGCCCGCCGCCTTCGACATCTCCGCGGGCTGCGCCGGTTTCGGCTACGGCCTGACCCTGGCCAAGGGTCTCGTCGTCGAGGGTTCCGCGGAGTACGTCCTCGTCATCGGCGTGGAGCGGCTCTCGGACCTGACCGACCTGGAGGACCGCGCGACGGCCTTCCTGTTCGGTGACGGCGCGGGCGCCGTGGTCGTCGGCCCCTCGGACGAGCCGGCCATCGGCCCCACGGTGTGGGGTTCGGAGGGCGACAAGTCCGAAACCATCAAGCAGACCGTGCCGTGGGACGAGTACCTCGGCAAGGACGGCGGCGAAAAGTTTCCGGCCATCACGCAGGAGGGCCAGGCGGTCTTCCGCTGGGCCGTCTTCGAGATGGCCAAGGTGGCCCAGCAGGCGCTCGACGCAGCCGGGATCACCGCTGATGACCTGGACGTCTTCATTCCGCACCAGGCGAACATGCGGATCATCGACTCGATGGTGAAGACTCTGAAGCTGCCGGAACACGTCACGGTCGCCCGTGACATCGAAACCACCGGCAACACCTCGGCCGCCTCGATCCCGCTCGCAATGGAGCGGCTCCTGGCGACCGGAGCGGCGAAGAGCGGCGACACCGCGCTCGTCATCGGCTTCGGGGCGGGGCTCGTCTACGCCGCCACGGTCGTTACCCTCCCCTAGGGCCCGGGATCCACATCCCGGGCTCTGTTTGACCCCAGCTAGCTATAGAAGGAGCGCCAACATGGCCTTCACCCAGGAAGAAATCGTCGAAGGTCTCGCGGAGATCGTCAACGAGATCGCCGGCATCCCGACCGAGGACGTCCAGCTCGAGAAGTCCTTCACCGACGACCTGGACGTCGACTCGCTGTCCATGGTCGAGGTTGTCGTCGCCGCCGAAGAGCGCTTCGAGGTGAAGATCCCGGACGAGGACGTCAAGGGTCTCAAGACCGTCGGCGACGCCGCGAGCTACATCCTCAAGCACCAGGCCTGAGCCTGACGAGCGTTTGTCGCCACCTGGCGGTGGCGCCGTGACAATTCACCCCCTGAAACGTGGAGAAAGAATTCCTGTGAGCCCGACCAATCGCACCGTGGTCGTCACCGGTATCGGCGCAACCACTCCGCTGGGTGGCGACAGCGCTTCGACCTGGGAAGGTCTGCTTGCCGGCCGTTCCGGCGTAAAGCCCCTCGAGGGCGAGCGCTACGCCGAACTCCCGGTCCGCATCGCCGCCGCCGCCGCCGTGGACCCGAGCGAGGTCCTTCCCCGGCCGCTGGCCCGCAAGCTGGACCGCTCGGCCCAGTTCGCGATCATCGCGGCCCGCGAGGCGTGGGCCGACGCCGGTTACACCGCCCCGGCGGGCGAGGACGCTGCCATCGCGCCCGAGCGCCTGGGCACCGTCATCGCCTCCGGCATCGGCGGCGTGACCACCCTGCTCGACCAGTACGACGTACTGAAGGAAAAGGGCGTGCGCCGGGTCTCCCCGCACACCGTCCCCATGCTCATGCCCAACGGCCCGTCGGCCAACGTCGGCCTGGAGGTCAACGCCCGCGCGGGTGTGCACACTCCGGTCAGCGCCTGCGCCTCCGGCGCCGAGGCCATCGGCTACGCCGTCGAGATGATCCGCACCGGCCGTGCCGACGTGGTCGTCGCAGGCGGTACCGAGGCGGCCATCCACCCGCTGCCGATCGCGGCGTTCGCCAACATGATGGCGATGTCCAAGAACAACGAGAACCCGACCACGGCCTCGCGTCCGTACGACAAGGCCCGCGACGGCTTCGTCCTCGGCGAGGGCGCCGGCGTCGTGGTCCTGGAGTCCGCCGAGCACGCCGCCGCGCGCGGCGCCCGGGTCTACTGCGAGGTGCTGGGCCAGGGCCTGTCCGCGGACAGCCACCACATCGCGCAGCCGGAGCCCACCGGCCGCGGTGTCTCGGCCGCCCTGCAGAACCTGCTCGACAACACGGGTCTGGACCCGGCCGAGCTGGTCCACGTGAACGCGCACGCCACGTCCACCCCGCAGGGTGACACGGCCGAGCTGAAGGCCCTGCGCAAGGTGCTGGGCGACGACCTCGACCACATCGCGATCTCGGCGACCAAGTCGATGACCGGTCACCTCCTCGGCGGCGCCGGCGGCATCGAGACCGTCGCGACGGTCCTGGCGCTGTACCACCGCCTCGCCCCGCCGACGATCAACCTCGACGACATGGACGACGACATCGACGCGGACATCGTGCGCGACGAGCCCCGCAAGCTCCCGGCGGAGGGCCCGATCTCCGCGATCAACAACTCCTTCGGCTTCGGCGGCCACAACGTCTCCCTGGCCTTCAGGACTGTCTGAGCCAGGCGCTGACACGTAGAAGGCCCGCCCGGGATTCCCGGGCGGGCCTTCGGTGTGTCCGGAGACTAGACCACCTGGTGGAGCCAGCGGACCGGAGCGCCCTCGCCCGCGTAGCGGAAGGGTTCGAGCTCGTCGTCCCAGGGTTTGCCGAGCAGTTTGGCGATCTCCGCTTCCAGGTCCGTCTCGCCGTGCGCGGACCGGGCGAGGGCGGCGCGCAGCCGGTCCTCGGGGATCAGGATGTCGCCGTGCATGCCGGTGACGGCGTGGAAGATGCCCAGTTGCGGGGTGGAGCTGTAGCGCTCGCCCTCGGCGGTCGGACAGGGTTCCGCGGTCACTTCGAAGCGGAGCAGGTGCCAGCCGCGCAGTGCGGAGGCGAGTTTCGAGGCGGTGCCCGCCTCGGCCTGCCAGGAGAACTCGGCTCTCCAGGTGCCCGGAGAGGCGGGCTGACGGATCCAGTCGAGGTTCACCCGCACCCCGAGCACCCCCGCAACAGCCCATTCCACGTGCGGGCAGAGCGCGCGCGGTGCGGAGTGCACGTACAGGACTCCACGTGTCGTCACCGGGACCTCCAGTGTGGGACGAGGTCGGGAATAAACTCCAGAAAACGGACAGTATGTGACGTGATGTAATGTAACGGAAATTATTTGACATTGCGTTGCGGGACTTGCGGCCGAAACGCCACGGGAAAAAGCTACCGTGCGCCGGGGGTCATGGTGTGACGTACGGTCGCTCCGAGCCCCGTAAACACAGAGCATTCACTCAGCAGGACGCCGCCGAATGACGCGGGGGCGACGAGGAGGGACCTTCCGCATGCGCACCACCGCCCCATGCCGCCGCGCGCGTCGGACCTCCGCGGGTGCGGGCGCGGGCGCGGCGGCCGCCGCGCTGCTCCTGGCGGCGGGTGCGCTGACCGGGTGTTCGGCGGACGGGGCGAAGGCCGGGGGCGAGCGCGGGGCTCAGGCGGCCCCCCGGTGGAACACCGCGCCGGCCTCGGTCGCCGCCGTGGGCGACTCCATCACGGCCGGTTTCGACGCCTGTTCGGTGCTGGCCGACTGTCCGGAGGCCTCCTGGGCCACCGGCGACGACCCGGAGGTGCGTTCGCTGGCGGCCCGGCTGCTCGGCGAGGCCGAGATGCCCGCGCGCAGCTGGAACTACGCGGTGACCGGCTCCCGGATGGCGGACCTGCCGGGGCAGCTCGCCTCGGCGGCCGGGCACAAGCCGGGCCTGGTCACGGTGATGGTGGGCTCGAACGACGCCTGCCGGCCCTCGGCTTCGTCGATGACTTCCGTGGCCGCCTTCCGCTCCGGCTTCGAGACGGCGCTGGCCGGTCTGCGGGCGGCCTCGCCGTCCTCGCAGGTGTACGTCTCCAGCGTCCCGGACCTCCAGCGGCTGTGGCAGCAGGGCAAGGACGACCCGATGGTGCGCCGGATCTGGAAGCTGGGGATCTGTCAGTCGATGCTCGCCGACCCGACCGCGGCGACCGCCGGTGCGACGGCCCGGCGGGAGCAGGTGCGGGCGCGCGTGGTCGAGTACAACGAGGTGCTGCGCCAGGTCTGCGCGAAGGACCGGCTGTGCCGCTACGACGGCGGTGCGGTGTTCCAGTACCCCTTCTCGGCGGAGCAGTTGAGCCGCTGGGACTGGTTCCATCCGGGCAAGGACGGACAGGCGCGGCTCGCGGAACTGGCGCACCGACAGGTGACCTCCGCGGAGCCTCCGCGTTGACGCCGTAGAGGGATCGGACCGGGGGCGGGTGTCAGGGCCCGCCCCCGGTCCAGCTCGTGTGAATCACCGCGGCTTCGATCAGCGGGGGTGATTTCCGGCCATTACAGGTCGAGGGCCGCCGCCAGCCGCGTGTCTCCGTGCGAGCGGCTCGCGCGGACCTCGTAGCCGCCGCCGATCCGCTGCCAGGAGCGGGAGCTCTGGTCCCAGATCTCGAAGGCGCGCTCCGGCAGGGGGATCTCCACCTCGACGCTCTCGCCGGGGCCGGCGGTCACGCTCGCGAAGCCCGCCAGCCAGCTCGCCGGGCGCTCCACGCTGTCGGCGACGGGCGCCAGGTAGACCTGTACGGTCTCGCGGCCCGGCCGGGTGCCGGTGTTGGTGACGCGGACCGTGGCCTGCGCGGGGGTGACCTCCAGGGACTCGTAGGCCCAGTCCGTGTAGCCGAGGCCGTGCCCGAAGGGGTAGGCCGGGGCGATCCCGTGCTTCTCGTAGGCCCGGTAGCCGATGAAGAGCCCCTCGGTGTACTCCAGGCGCCCCTCGGTGGGGGTGACTTCGGTGACCGGCGCGTCGGCGAACTCGGCGGGCCAGGTGGTGGGCAGCCGCCCGCCCGGCTCGGCCTCGCCGAGGAGTACGTCGGCCAGTGCGGCCCCGCCCTCCTGCCCGGGGAACCAGGTCAGCAGGACGGCGGCGACCTCGTCGCGCCACGGGAGTTCCACCGGGGAGCCCGCGTTGACGACGACCACGGTGTTCGGGTTGACGGCGGCGACGGCGCGCACCAGGTCGTTCTGGCGGCCCGGGAGGGTGAGGTCCCGGCGGTCGAAGCCCTCGGACTCCACCCGCTCGGTGGTGGCGACGACCACGACGGCGGTGTCGGCGGCGCGCGCGGCCTCCACGGCCTCGGCGATGAGCTCCTCGGCGGAGCGCTGCGGGCCGAGGTGGAGGAAGGAGAACATGATCGCCTTGAGCGGCAGGCCGGTCATGTCGGGGACCTGGTAGGTCAGCGAGATCTCCACCTCCTCGCCCTCGGTGAGGGTGATCCGGGCCCGCTCGTTGGGCGCCCCGAAGAAGGCCTCGAAGGGGTCGGCCTCGTGGCCCATCTGCTGGACGCCCTCCCAGCGGACCTCTCCGCCGACGGCGAGGGCGAAGGAGCCGAGTCCGCGGGTGCCGAAAGCGTGCTCGCCGCTCTCGCGCGGCACGAAGGTACCGGTGACCTCGATGCTCGCCATCGTCTCGTACGTGGCGTCGCCGGGCAGGTCGTCGCCGATCCACTGGACCTGGCCGGTGGGCAGGGAGCCGGTGCCGAGGACGGCGCCGGAGGCGTCGCGGCAGACCGCGCGGAGCTCGAAGCCCTTGTCGGCGGGGGTCAGTTCGTCGCTGGGGTCGGCGCCGACGGTGAAGGTCAGGGAGCCTTCGGGAAGGGCGGCGGTCAGTCCGTCCAGCGGGGAGACGATCCGCTCCGGGAAGACGGTGGCGCTGCCGCCGCCGAGGACGCGGGCGTCGCGGGCGGCGGCGCCGCTGAGGGCGACGGTGCGGCCGGGGGCGGTGTCCAGCGGGAGCACGCGCTTCCCGTCGTCCGCAGCCCCGCCGGCGACGGGCTCGTTGCGTACGAGGACGGAGCCGCGGGCGGCCAGCTCACGGGCCAGCGCCTGCCCGTCGATGAGGGCCGGGACCTCGCCGACCGCGGCGGGGGCGCCCTCCAGGATGCCGACGCGGGCCGCGAGGCGCAGGACGTTGCGGACGGCCTCGTCGACGGCGGACTCGGGAACCTCGCCGGCACGGACGGCTTCGGCGAGCGGGGCTCCGTAGACGGTGACGGGGCCGGGCATGGCCACGTCGAGGCCGCCGAGGATGTCGCCGGCGGTGGAGCGGGCGGCCATCCAGTCGGAGACGTTGTAGCCGTCGAAGCCCCATTCGCCGCGCAGGACCTCGTTGACGAGGTAGCGGTGCTCCGTCATGGTCGTGCCGTTGACCTGGTTGTAGGCGGTCATGATGCCCCACGGGTGGGCATTGGCGACGATGGCCTCGAAGGGGGCCAGGTACAGCTCGCGCAGCGGGCGCGGGGCGATGACGCTGTCGACGGTGAAGCGCTCGGTCTCGGCGTCGTTGCCGACGAAGTGCTTGACGGTGGTGCCGACGCCGCCGTCCTGGACGCCGTTGACGTAGCCGCTGCCGACCGCGCCGGTGAGGTACGGGTCCTCGGAGTAGCACTCGAAGTGCCGGCCGCCGAGCGGGGAGCGGTGCAGGTTGACCGTGGGCGCGAGGAGCACGTGGACGCCCTTGCGGCGGGCCTCCTGGGCGAGGAGGCGGCCGGCCCGGCGGGCGAGCTCGGGGTCCCACGCGGCGGCGAGCGCGGTCGGGGAGGGCAGGGCGATCGACGGGTCGTCGGCGGTCCAGCGCACGCCGCGCACCCCGATGGGGCCGTCGGACATGACCAGGGACTTCAGGCCGATCTCGGGGACGGCGGGCAGGGACCACATGTCCTGGCCGGCCAGCAGGCGGGCCTTGGTGTCGAGGTCCAGCTTGCCCAGGGCCGTCTCTACGGCGTCGTTGCGGACCTGATCGGCATCGGTCACGGCCATGCCTCCTCGTTGAGTGCGGGTGCGCTGCGCGGTGCTGTGCGGTGCGGCGCTGTGCGGTGACCCCATGGTGGACCCGTTACCTGTAGAGCGGTAGGGTTCGTAATCTGTTCGTAATCTTGAGATGCCGTACGGTCCTGCTGGCAGGTGTGAACGGAAGGGATGGCGGGGCGATGGTCAGGGCCAGGAGTGAGGAACGGCGCGCGGAGATCGTCCGCGCGGCCCTCGAAGTGATCGCCGAGCGCGGCTACCGGGCCGCGGCCCTGGGCACCGTCGCCGAGCGTGTGGGCCTGACCCAGCAGGGGCTGCTGCACTACTTCCCGTCCAAGGAGGCACTGCTGGTCGCGGTCCTGGAGGAGCGCGACCGCTGGGACACCGGCGGCGGCACCCGCGCGCTGGCCGATGCCTGGCGCCCGGACCTGCTGGCCTCGCTGGTGGAGTACAACGCCATGCGCCCGGGCATCGTGCAGACCTTCTCGGCGCTGCTCGGCGAGAGCGTCACCGACGGCCACCCGGCGCGGGAGTTCTTCGCCGAGCGGTACGCACAGGTGCGCTCCGCGATGGCGGCGGTCCTGCGCGCGGAGTTCGGCGAACGACTCCCCTCGGGCCTCACCCCCGAGCAGGCGGCACCGCTGCTGGCCGCGGTGATGGACGGCCTCCAGTACCAGTGGCTGCTGGCCCCCGAATCCGTGGACATGCCCGGCGCCTTCCGCGCCTTCCTGGACCTGATCCAGGGGCCCCGGACCTGACCCCGGGCCTTGCCCCAGCCCCGGCCCGGGCCCCGAGCAGGGTGCTGGCATGCTGGGCCGGGTGAAGATCGCTGCCGCGCAGCTGAGCTGCGCCCCCGCCGACGTGTCCGCCAACGCCGCACGGGCGGCCGCACTCGCCGTGCGGGCCCGGCAGGAGGGCGCCGGGCTGGTGGTGTTCCCCGAGTTGACCCTGACCGGCTACGAGCCGGCCGCGCTCGCCGCCGACCCCGGCCTGTGGCTGGCCGACGCCGAGGATCCCCGGCTGGACCCCGTCCGCTCCACGGGGATCGCCACCGCCGTCAACGTCGCGCTGCGCGCGGACGGCCCCCGGCCCGTCATCGCGACCCTGGTCCACGACGCGGACGGCACGCACGTGACCACGTACGCCAAGCAGCACCTGTTCCGGCACGAGCAGGAGGTCTTCGCCGCGGGGACGGTCCCGGGCCGCTTCGAGCTGGGCGGGATCCGCTTCTCCCTGGGGATCTGCTTCGACAACCACTTCGCGGACGTGCCCGGCGCGGGCGCCGCGGCCGGCTGCCGGGTCCACCTGGCGAGCTCGCTCTACGGCACGGGCGACGGCGTCGCCGAGCGCGCGTCGGTCCACCCGGGGATCGCCCGGGACTTCGGGATGTACGTGGCCCTCGCCAACCACGTCGGACCCGCCGGGCCGTGGACGGGCTGCGGGGGCGCGGCCGTATGGGCGCCGGGCGGGACCCTGCTCGCCGAGGCGGACGCGCACACGCCGTCGGTCGCCATTGCGGAGGTGCCGACGCGATGACGGCGCTGTTCCGCCGCCGCCCGGAGTGAGGGCCGGGCCCCTTCCTCACACGGGGACCGTCTGGGCGGCGTCTGGGAGCAGATGCTTCGCGCCCCACGCGCCGAGGGCCTCCAGGGCTTCGTTCAGATCGTGGCCGAGCGGGGTCAGGGAGTACTCCACGCGCGGCGGGACCTCCTCGTAGACCTCGCGGTGGACGATGCCGTCCGTCTCCAGCTCGCGCAGCTGGGCCGCGAGCACCTTCTCCGAGACCCCCGGGACCAGGCGGCGCAGTTCGCCGAAGCGGCGCGGGCACTGCTCCAGCTCCCACAGCACCGACACCTTCCACTTGCCGTCGATCACGGACATCGCCGCGGCGATCCCGCAGTGATCCGCGCCGGGCCGTTGTGTCGTGGCCATCACGCACCCCTCCCCACCTGTTCGCTCACCTCGGGGTAACCACCCACTCCGAAGTGCGTACTTGAGCACCTGACGGCTCTCCACCAGGCTAAACGGCATGACCGACACCAGCACGAAGACCGGCACGAAGACCCCGCTCACCCTCCTCGGACTCGGCTCGATGGGCACCGCCCTCGCCCGCACCTGGCTCGCCGCCGGGCACCCCCTCACCGTCTGGAACCGCACCCCCGCCAAGGCCGAGGCCCTCGCGGCCGAAGGCGCCGTCGTCGCCGCCGGCCCCGCCGAGGCGGTGGCGGCGAACGGCCTGATCGTGGTCTGCCTGCTGGACCACGCCAGCGTCGGCGAGGCGCTGGAGGGCCTGGACCTCGCCGGCAAGGACCTGGTCGACCTGACCACCGGCACGCCGGCCGACGGCCGCGCCCGGGCCGCGTGGGCGCAGGAGCGCGGGGCCCGGTTCCTCGACGCCGGGATCATGGCCACCCCGTCGATGATCGGCGCTCCCGCGGCCGGCGGGTACGTCTTCTACAGCGGCTCCCCCGAGCTGTTCGAGACCCACCGGAGCACCCTGGAGGTCCCGGCCGGCGCCCGCTTCGTCGGCTCCGACCCCGGCCACGCGGCCCTGCACGACGTGGCCCTGCTGAGCGCGATGACCGGGCTCTTCGCCGGGATCTCGCACGCCTACGCGCTGATCGAGGGCGAGGACATCTCCCCCAAGGACCTGGCTCCGCTGCTGACCGAGTGGCTGGGGGCGATGGGCTTCTTCGCGGGCGCAGCCGCCGAGCGGCTGGTCTCCGGGGACTTCACCACGGGCGTCGAGTCGAACCTGGCCATGCAGGTCACGGCGAGCTCCACCTACCTGCGGACCGCCGCGGAGCAGGGGGTCAGCCCCGAGCTGATCAGTCCGTACCTGGACCTGATGCGGGAGCGGCTGACGGCCGACCCGGCGGCCCACTCCGGCGAGGACACCGCCGGGGCGATCACTCTGCTCAGGCGCTGAGCCGCTTGCCCGGCGCCTGGCCCTGCGCTTGACCCTGCGCCTGGCCCTGTACCTGCTCCGGCCCCTGCTCCGCGTCCTCGCCCACCAGGTCCCGGACCATGAGCGTCGCCCCGGCCACCGCGCCCGGCATCAGGAACACGGCGACCAGCGGCACCAGGAAGGACACGACGAGCGGCACCCCGAAGCCGAGGGCCAGCATCCGCCGCCCGCGCAGCAGCGCGAGCTGCTCGGTGAGCTGGACCCGGCGGCGCATCAGGGCGACGGAGGTGAGCTCCTGGGCGAGGAAGAAGCCGGAGACGCAGAAGCCGAGCACCGGGACCACGGTCTGCCCGATCACGGGCACGAAGCCGAGCGCGAAGAGCAGGATGCCGAAGAGCAGCACCCGGCCCAGGATCCGCATGCTGTCGCGGGCGGAGATCCACAGCTCCTGGGCGAGCGTGAGGCCCGACTCCGGGACCTCGCCGCCCTCGGTGCGGTCGACCTGCTCCGAGAGGGACTCGTAGAAGGGCTGGCCCACGAGCAGGGTCACGGCAGTGAAGGTGATCACCGCGAGAAAGAGTCCGAGGCAGAAGACCAGGGCGGTCAGGAAGCCGCGGAAGAGACCGAGCCACGGGGAGGACCAGCCGTCGGCGAAGGGGGTCGCCCAGGCGGTCAGGTCGTCGGCGCCGTAGCCGAGGCCGATGAGGGCGCCGGCGTACAGAACCAGGGAGACGAGCCCGGGCAGCAGCCCGAAGCCCAGCCACCGGCCGTGTCCCAGTACCCATCGCTGTCCGGCCAGCAGATAGCCGAATCCCCCCGCAAGATCACGCATGGCACCCAGTTTAGGGCGGGCGTCCGGGCGGGCGGACGCCGGGCACGTCGAAGGCCGCCCCCCGGTGCCGGGGGGCGGCCTTCGACGTACAGGTCTTACAGGTCGTACCGGATGAACCGGACGGACCGGTCGAGCGGGTCGGAGATCAGACCGCGAGCTCGACCGTGATGTTGCCACGGGTCGCCTTGGAGTACGGGCAGACCTGGTGGGCCTTCTCGATGAGGTCCTTGGCGGTGGCCGCGTCCACGTTCGGGATGGAGGCCGAGATCTTGACGATGATGCCGAAGCCGTCGTCGTTCTTGCCGATGCCGACCTCGGCGGTGACGGTGGAGCCGGTGATGTCGGCGTTCTCGTTGCGGGCGACGACACCGAGCGCACCCTGGAAGCAGGCGCTGTAGCCGGCGGCGAACAGCTGCTCGGGGTTGGTGCCCTCGCCGCTGCCACCGAGCTCCTTCGGCGGGTTCACGACGACCTCGAGGCGACCGTCGTTGGTGGCGACGCGACCGTCACGGCCGTTCTCGGCGGTGGCAACAGCGGTGTACGCGACGTCGGACTGCTGGATGGACATGTAAGGAAATCCTCCTGGTAAATCGCCGGGACTCGCGCCCACGCGTCACGGCGGTGTGCAGTGAGCCTAACCGGTGAAAGAAACGATCATCTTTCCGGTGTTGTCACCGCGCAGCATTCCGAGGAAGGCGTCGGTGGCGTTCTCCACTCCGCGGACGACCGTCTCGTCGGCGACGAGCTGCCCGGAACGCAGCCAGCCGGCCACGTCCTGGACGAACTGCGGCTGCAGTCCCGCGTGGTCTCCGACCAGCACGCCCTGCAGGCGCAGGCGCTTGCCGATGACGAGGGCGAGGTTGCGCGGGCCGGGCACGGGCTCGGTGGCGTTGTACTGGGCGATCGCCCCGCACAGGGTGGCCCGGCCGTGGACCTTCAGGGAGGAGATGGCGGCCTCGAGGTGGTCCCCGCCGACGTTGTCGAAGTAGACGTCGATGCCCTCGGGCGCGGCCTCCTTCAGCTGCTCGGCGACGGGGCCGCTCTTGTAGTTGAAGGCGGCGTCGAAGCCGTACTTCTCTGTGAGGAGGGTCACCTTCTCGTCGGAGCCGGCGGAGCCGATCACCCGGGAAGCGCCCTTGATCTTCGCGAACTGGCCGACGAGGCTGCCGACGGCACCGGCCGCGCCGGAGACGAAGACGGAGTCGCCCTCCTTGAAGGAGGCGACCTCGAGGAGCCCGGCGTAGGCGGTCAGGCCCGGCATGCCGAGGACGCCGAGGTAGGCGGAGAGGGGGGCGAGCGAGGCGTCCACCGGGGTGGCGTGCCTGGCGTCGACGTCCGCGTACTCGCGCCAGCCCAGACCGTGCAGCACGTGGTCGCCGACCGCGAAGCGCTCGTCGGCCGAGGCCACGACCTCGCCAACCGCGCCGCCGTCCATGGGCTTGTCGAGCTGGAAGGGCGGGACGTACGACTTCACGTCGTTCATCCGGCCGCGCATGTACGGGTCCACGGACATGTGGAGGTTGCGGACCAGAATCCGGCCGGCGGCGGGCTCGGCACTGACCGGCACCTCGCGCAGGGCGAAGTCCTCGGCGACGGGCCAGCCCTGCGGGCGGCGGACGAGGTGCCACTCACGGCTGACGGCGGGGATCTCGGACATGCTCACTCCTGGATGGGGGAAGAAGTGCAAAATGCTTCAGGACGTGAAACAACCATGCGCCTGGATATTTCATGTTGTCAAGTAAATGGGTACGCTGGTTCCATGCCCAGCCGTCGCGCAGATCCCCTGACCCTCGAAGTCGTCGAGCTCATCGGCGACGTCGTGACCCGCTACCACCAGGAGTACGAGCACGCGGCCTCCAGCCACCAGCTCACCGGCGCCCAGGCCCGCGTACTGAACCTGCTCTCCCTGGAGCCCATGCCGATGCGCAAGATCGCGCAGAAGCTGCGCTGCGAGCCGTCGAACATCACCGGCATCGTGGACCGCCTGGAGAGCCGCGGGCTGGTCGAGCGCCGCCCCGACCCGGCCGACCGCCGGGTGAAGCTGGCCGCGCCCACCGAGGACGGCCTGCAGACCGCCGACCGGCTGCGCGAGTCGCTGGACTTCGCCCGGGAGCCGCTGGCCGGGCTCTCCACGGCCGAGCGCGCGGTCCTGCGGGACCTGCTCAGGCGGATGCTGGGCTGAGCTCCCCGCTCACCAGCAGAGCGGGTTCCACCAGTCGTCGCACTCCGGGGTGGGCGTCGGGGACGGGGACGGAGACGGGGTCGGGGGCGGGCTCGACGTCTTGGGGGGCTTCCCCTTGGGCCCCTTCGAGCTCGCGCTCGCGCTGGGAGTCGCGGAGCCACCGGAACGCGATGCGGTCGGGGCGGCGGACGTGGGAGTCCGGGAAGCCCTCCGCGACGGCCCCTCCCCGGAGGCCGAGCCCGACGACCCGGCCGTGGGGCCCTCGGTACTGCGGCCTGCGCCGCCCTTGGCTCCCCCGGCCGTGCCCTTCCCGGAGCCGGCGGCCGGACCCTTCGCCGAAGCCGTCCCCGAGGGCGCGACCGGGTCCCCCGTCAGGCCGGGCAGCGGAGCCGGCTCCGCGGGACCCGCCTCGTCGGTCAGCACCACCGTGGCCGCCCGGTCGGTGCGCTCTCCGTCGGCGGCCAGCCGGGCCAGGCCCAGGGTGGCTCCGGCGGCGAGCATCAGCCCGAGCCCCACGGTGAGCGCGGTCCGGCGGCGCCGGCGGTGCCCCGTGCGACGGCGGGCGGCGGCGCGGCCCTGGGCCCGGCCCTGGCCTTGCCCCCGCTCCCCGGACAGCACGACGAGGGAGTCGGCGTACACGTCGGCGAGCGCGGCCGGGTCGCTTCCGAACACGGCGGCGGGGCCGGGGGCGGGCGCGGCGGGCGCGGCGGGTATCAGGTGTTCGGCCGAGGTCCCGCATCCGGCGCACGCCAGCGCGCCGTTGAGGTACCTGCGGCAGGCGATGCAATAGTCCATGGCGCCCGCAGGCTACGCGTTCGCTCACAACGGCCGTGTACCGGGATCGTGAGGATCTTGTGTGGAAGGGTTCGGGTCCATGACGAAGACTCCGGGGACACCGCCCCCTCCCCCGGGCCCCTTCGGCCCCGCCGGCTTCCAACTGGTACTGCTGCGCCGGATGGCGGACTTCCAGCCGGGACTCGCGGAGGAGGCCCGACGGCGGCTCGGCGCCTCCCTCGCCGAGCAGCGGGAGGCCAACAAGCGCTGGCAGGCCATGGTGCGCTCGCCGCGGTCCCGGGGCGCCCTGGCCCGCTACCGCTCGGTGCTCGGCCCGCCCGAGGCCGTCTCCTCCCGCACGATCGGCGATCTGACGTGCGAGGCCCTGCTGTGGCCGGTGCCGCTCTGGCCCGATCTGCGCTTCGAGGTGCTCGCCGCGCCGGACGGGGCCGTCTGGAACGAGTGGCTGGTCCGGGCCCCGGGCGCGCCCGGTCCCGTACTGGAGTCGCCGCAGGACCTGCTGCCCTGGTCGGCGACGGTCGACGAGGTGGCGCGGGCCTTCGCCCCCGCCCGCCCGATGGAGGGCACCGCGCCGACGCGGTGGCGCCTCGCGTTCACCGCGTCGGGGCGGGCCTGCGTCGCGGAGTTCACGTACGGCCTGCTCCAGGAAGTGTCCGTGGGGGCGTCGGACGACACCCTCTAGGAGCGCAGGAAGGCCCGTACGCCCGCCGAGGTGGGGTCGTCCCCGAGCAGGTCGTTGTGCTTGAGGCAGCCGACGGGGGTGTTCAGGGCCCCGGTGAGCGGGACGCTGTCGTCGGGGTTGACGACCTCGTCGCAGTTGGACCAGAAGGTGGCGTACCGCACCGCGCCGGGGGTCTCGTCACCGGAGTTCAGGTTCTTCACCACGTAGGAGCCGGGGGTCATGTCCCGGCAGGCCTGGTCCCACAGGGCGCAGGCCCAGGCGGTGGAGGTGCCCCGGTTGGGGCCGGCGAGGGAGACCCAGCGGTCCACGAACGAGCCGCCGCCGCCGAACTTCACGTACCAGCGGGTGACCAGCGAGCCGAAGGAGTGGGCGACCAGGTCCACGCGGGCGGCGCCGGTCTGCCGGCGGACCTCGTCCACGTAGGCGGCGAGCCGTCCGGAGAGGACCTCGTTGACCGACTGGTGGGTGTCGTAGCCGAAGGAGAAGAGCTCGGAGTCCGTGTATCCGTCGGCGCGCAGGTCCTCGCGCAGGGAGCCCCAGACGCCGGGGTCGGCGTTGTAGCCGTGCACGAAGACCACCGGATTGCGCGCGACGGCCGCGGCGGGAGTCTGGGCCTGGGCCTGGGCGGGACCGGAAGCAGAGCCGGACCGCGGCGCACCGGAAGCCGCGCCGGACACCGCGCCGGAAGGCGGACCGGCGGCCTGGGCCGGGAGTGCGGGCGCCGCGAGCAGCGCCAGGCAGAGCGTCAGCAGGGCGAGCAGTCGCTGGCGGACCGTCAGCATCGAGTCCCCTTTACCTTGTTACGCACGAGTAGCAGGATCGGTGCGGGCATGGTCGCGCCTGGCGTCGCAGAATTCCACCCCCGTGCAGCACTCACCCGCACCCCTCGTGACCCTTCCGTATCTCACGACACCCCCCACCCGGAGCATCAAATCGGGCAATACGGGTAATTCACCCGAGAAGATACGAAGTGTGACCGGCACCCGCCGGTCTTC
The DNA here is from genome assembly GCF_042730015.1 of Streptomyces sp. NPDC059957. Taxonomy (NCBI): domain Bacteria; kingdom Bacillati; phylum Actinomycetota; class Actinomycetes; order Kitasatosporales; family Streptomycetaceae; genus Streptomyces; species Streptomyces sp. NPDC059957. Next base: position 27,342 of record NZ_JBHWMB010000036.1, read on the forward strand.
TTGCGTCAGTGCTCTCGGGAGGATCTGCCGTGACCGTCAGTCTTGAGCAGTTGCGCCGCTGCCACGTGGCCGTCGACCTCGGAGCGGCCAGGACCCGCGTCTACGTCAAGGGCGTCGGCCTGGTCGTGGACGAGCCCAGTGTCGCCGCCGTGAACACGCGGACCGGTGCACTCATCGCCGTCGGCACCTTCGCCGAGCGGATGACCGGCCGCACGCCCGACTACATCCGGGTCGTCCGCCCCGTCTCCGGCGGCACCGTCGTGGACATCGAGATGGCCCAGCGCATGCTGCGCCACCTCCTCGGCGAGAAGCTGCGGCGCGCCCTGCGCCGCAAGCCCCGGCTCCGGGCCGCCGCCTGCACCCCGCACGACGCCGACCCGCTCGCCCAGCGCGCGGCGGTGGAGACGATGGTCGGGCTCGGTGCCCGGCGCGTCGAACTCGTCGACACCCTGATCGCGGCGGCCGTCGGCTGCGGACTGCCCGTGGAGCAGCCGACCGCGACGATGATCATGGTGTGCGGGGCCGCCGCCACCCAGGTCGCCGTCCTCTCCCTCGGCTCGATCGTCACCGCCGTACGGATCCCCGTCGGCGGCGAGGCCATCGACCACGCCGTCGTCCAGCACCTGCGCCACGCGCACGAGCTGATGCTGCCCAGCCAGGCCGTCCGCCCGCTCCAACTGGCCCTGCACGGAAACGGCATCACCGCCGAGGGCCCGGCCTCCACCCTCATCCACGGCCGCGACGTGTCCACCGGACTGGCCCGCTCCGTCAACGTCGACACCGCGGCCGTGCGCGACGCCATCTACACCCCGCTGACCGCCGTGCTCGACGGCATCGGCAAGGTGCTGCGCGACTGCCCGCCGGACCTGGTGGCCGACCTGACGGACCGAGGGATCATGATGGTGGGTGGCAGCGCCCTGCTGCCGGGCCTGGACCAGATGCTCCGCGACGCCACCGGGATGCCCGTGGCCATCGCCGAACGGCCGGACGTCTGCGCGGTGCTGGGCCTCGGCATGATGATCGAAGGGAAGATCTCCCCCATGGTTCTGAACCCCCTGGCCGAATGACGCGGGCCGAGTCGTCCCCGACGGCCCCCAGGGACGGGAACGACCTCGCCGCCCGCCAAGTCGCCAGCCTGCCCGTCCTCCTGGAGGCGGTCCTCAACGTCGGTTCCGAACTCGAACTGCGGACCACCCTCCAGCACATCGTGGATTCGGCGACCGACCTGTGTGCGGCACGGTACGGAGCGCTCGGGGTCGTCGACCCCGAGCGCGTCGGGCTGACCGGGCTGTTCACCTCCGGTCTGACCGAGGCCGAGAAGACCGCGATCGGCGGGCAGCCGGACGGCCGCTCCGGCCTGCTCGGCGCCCTGATCACCGATCCGCGCCCGCTGATGCTGGAGGACCTGAACCAGGACCCCCGCGCGGCGGGCTTCCCGCCGGGACACCCCCCGATGAAGGGGTTCCTCGGCGTCCCGATCCGGGTCCACACCGAGGTCTTCGGCAACCTCTACCTCACCGACAAGCAGGGCGGCGGCCCGTTCACGGACGAGGACCTCGCGCTGCTGCGCGTCCTGGCCTCGCAGGCGGGGATAGCGATCGGCAACGCCCGGCTGTACGAGACCGCGCGCCGCCGGGAGCGCTGGATCGAGGGCGCCGCCGCCGTGACCACCACCCTGCTGGCGGGCCGCCCGGCGGCCGACGCGCTGATGTGCGTGGCCGAACGGGCCCGGCTGCTGGCCGACGCGGCGGCCGGGGTCGTCCTCCAGCCGACCCCCGAGGGCGGCATGGAGATCGTGGCCGCCTCCACGCACGGGGACCCCGGGGACCTGGTGGGCACGGCCATCGCCCCGGGCTCGGCGGTCCTGGAACAGCTCCTGGGCGGCGAGCCGGTCTTCATAGACGACTCGGCGACGGACCCCCGGATGACCACGCACGTACGGGAGCGCTTCGGCCCCAGCATGATGCTGCCCCTGCAGAGCGGCGGCCAGCTGATCGGGACGCTCGCCCTGCCGCGCGTCCGCGGCGGCCCCGCCTACGACGCGGTGGACCGGCTGCTGGCCTCGCAGTTCGCCTCCCAGGCCGCGCTGGCCCTGGTCCTGGCGGACGCGCAGCACGACCGCGAGCAACTGGCCGTCTACGAGGACCGGGACCGCATCGCCCGTGACCTCCACGACCTGGTCGTCCAGCGGCTGTTCGCGACGGAGATGATGCTGGAGAGCACCCGGCGGCGCTCCGACAAGGCGCCCACCGGGGACACCGTCGGCGAGGAGCTGAGCCGGGCCGTGGACGAGCTCGACTCCACCATCCAGGAGGTCCGCACCGCCATCTTCGCCCTCCAGCAGCCCCCGACGGACGCCCCGACCACCTTCCGCGGCAGGGTCCTGCGGGAGACCGGCGGGGCGGCGGTCCTGCTGGGCTTCCAGCCGTCGGTGCACTTCGCGGGCACGGTGGACGCGCTGTTGCCGGATCCGGTCGCGGGCGATCTGCTCGCCGCCCTGCGCGGCGCGCTGGCCGCGGCGCACCGCCGCGCGGAGGTCACCTCCATCGACGTCGAGGTCGACGCGGTCCCCTCCCGCGTCCGCCTCACCGTCTCCGACGACGGCCGCACGGAATCGGGCACCCGGGGCACCACCCTGACCTGGGAAGCCCAGCTCTGACCCTGCCGGGCCGAGGGGCGGGCGCGGCCCGGTTGTCCCCTGCGGGGAGAAGTCCCCTACCCACCCTTCGCCCGTTCCCCGGGGCTGCGCCCCGGACCCCCTGGGGCTCCGCCCCGGGCCCCGGGAACGGCGCCGCACGCGGCAGGGGTCCGGGCGCAGCCCGGGGAACGGTGGAAGGGCGGGTAGGGGACTTCGCCCCGCAGGGCGACCCCAGCCGCACCGAGCCGCACACCAGGCGGCGGCCCGTACGCTGGCTGCGTGACGACCCGCCCCTCGGCCCGCGCCGCCATCGCCTCCGCCACAGACCCCGGCAGCTTCACCGAACTCCCCACCCCGCCAGGGGACTCCGCCCCCGATGGCCCCCTCGGCTGGGCCGGCTACGACGACTCCCGCGCCCGCGCCGCCGCGCGCACCGGCGAGGACGAGTCCGTCGTCACCGGCACCGCCCGCATCGGCGGCCACGAAGCCACCGTGATCTCCTTCGAGTTCGGCTTCCTCGGCGGGTCCCTGGGCCAACGCACCGGCGACCGCCTGGAGGCGGCCTACGCCCACGCCCGCACCCACCGCCTCCCCCTGGTCTCCCTGATCGCCACCGGCGGCTCCCGCATGCAGGAGGGCATGCTCGCGCTGACCCAACTGCAGCGCGTGGCCCGCCAGTCCGCCCTCACCCGCGCCGCCGGCCTCCCGCAGATCGCCGTCCTGCGCGACCCCACCACCGGCGGCGGCTGGGCCACCCTCGGGGCGGGGGCCGACGTGATCCTCGCGCTGCCCGGGGCGCAGGTCGGGTTCGCCGGGTCCCGGGTTCGGCCGCCGGACGCGGATCCGGCCGCGTACACCGCCGAGGGGCAGTACGCCGCCGGGCACGTGGACGCCGTCGTTCCCGCCGCGCAGCTCCCCGTGACCCTGACGGCCTGGCTCCGGGTGCTCGCCGCGCCCCGCTCTCCCGAGCCCGTGGAACCCCCCGCCGCGCTGGCCGACGTAGCGCTGCCGTCCACGGGATGGGACGCCGTCCGGCAGGCCCGCCACCCCGGCCGGCCGCGCGCGGAGCAGTACCTGGACGCGTACTTCGAGCTCCGCCTCCACCTCTCCGGGGACCGGGCGGGCGGCACCGACCCCGGGATGCTGTGCGGGTTCGGGCTCCGCGAGGGCCGGGCCGTGGCCTACGCCGCCCAGTGCGGCACCGCCACCCGCCCGGCCGGGTACCGTACGGCGGCCCGTGTCGTCCGGCTCGCGGACCGGCTCGGGATCCCGGTGCTCACCCTCGTGGACACCCCGGGCGCGGCCAACGACGCCGCCGCCGAGCATGCGGGCGCGGGCGCGGCCATCGCCGACGCCTTCGCGGCGCTCGCCTCGGCCGCGGTCCCCGTCACCACGCTCCTCATCGGCGAGGGCGGCTCGGGCGGCGCCCTGGCCCTCGCGGCGCCGGGCAACACCTGGGTCACCCCGGACAGCTACTTCTCGGTGATCGCCCCCGAACTGGCGGCGGCCATCCTCAAGCGCCCCCCGGAGTCGGCCCCGGCGACGGCGGACCAGCTGCGCGTCCGCCCCCAGGACCTGGTCGCCCTGGGGGTCGCCCGCGGCATCGTCTCCCCCGCCGAGGAGGAGAAGGAGGAGGGGACGACTGGCGAGACGGCTTAGCGCCCCCAGCTCCGGGCCGGCAGCTTCACGTCCAGCCGGTAGAGCCGGGTGATCTCCTGCGGGAACTCGTTGTCGTCGCTGACGAGCAGCAGCCGCACCCGTCCGAACCCGGCGCGCCCGTCGTCGTCCGTGACGACCATGCCCTCGACGTTGTCGACCAGCGGGTGGTTCTGCGGCAGCTTGGACGGCGCACCCAGCGTCGGGCAGCCGTCGAGGTCCCCGATCGGCGTCTTGCGCGCGGTCCGCAGACCGGGACCGTCCGCCAGCGCCGCCACCTTCGAGGTGTCCGTGGCGCCCAGGGGGTCGGCGAGGTACAGCCGCACCGTGATCTTGAACTGCTGGGTGAACCCGCGCTCCAGCACGATCAGCCGGCCGTCGCGCGTCGGCGCGAGCTCCACCAGCCCGTGCCCGGCGTCCACCGGGTACGCGTACTGCCGGCCCAGGACGAACTCCCCGCTCCGGCCCCGGCGTTCCCAGGTCTGGATCCGCTGGAGCGTCCGCCCCCGCGCGTCCTTGCCGTCGCCGGCCAGCACGCCCTCGACTCCGGCGACGAGGGTGTGTCCGCCGGGCAGCAGGGTCAGCGATTCGAAGGTCTGGTTGACGGTGGCCCGGCCCGCGGGTGCGAGCTTGAACCCGTCCGGGATCGGCAGCGAGCCCAGTACCTCACCGGTGCGGGCGTACCGCCGGATCGCCGGCGACGTCTCGTCCGTCACCAGGTAGGTGCCGTCGCGGTCGACGACGATCCCCTCGGAGTCGACGGCCCTGCCCGCGCCGTCGGTCAGCGGCAGCCGCGCGGCGGCCGTGGCCGTCGGGGTGTCGCCGCGGCCCACGTCGAGCTTGTACAGGACCGACTTGTCGGAGATGGCGGCGATGCTCCCGTCGCGGTCCACCGAAAGCCCGGAGAGTCCGCCGACCAGTTTCCCGTCGATGAGGGTCTTGTCGAGGGAGTCCGAGTAGCCCGCGACCGAGAGGTACGGCGAGCAGGAACGGTCACCGTTCGGCGCCCCGGGGGCCGCGGGAGCCTGGGCCTGGGCCTGGGCCTGGGCCTGGGCCTGGGCCTGGGCCTGGGCCTGGGCCTGCGGAACAAGGGCTCCGGCGAGCGCGGCGGTGGCCACGGCGGTGGTGACGAGCATACGAAGGCGCATGAAGGCCTTCCTCCTGGGTCAGCTGGCAGTGAACTTCCGAACTGTCATATGGCGAATCGAAAGAAAACGGAAGACCCGGCAACGCAACGGCAACGAACCCGCCAACTTCCCTTCACACTCCCCCGGATCGGGCGAACCTCCCCGGACCGATCCCCACGTGCCGCCCGAAGTGCCGCGTCAGGTGCGCCTGGTCGTAGAAGCCCGCCGCCACCGCGGCCTCGGCCGGCCGCATCCCCGCCGGCAGCAGGCGCCGCGCCCTCGCGACCCGCAGCCCGGTGAGGCAGGCGTGCGGAGGGAGCCCGAACGCCTGCCGGAAGCCGCGACTGCGCCTCCAGCAGCTCGACCGTGGACGCGTAGGGAGCCGTTCTCAGGCCTGCGGCGACCGCGCGTCGTAGCGGGCGAACCCCCGCCAGCGCGCGGCCAGCAGCGCCAGTACGAGGACGCAGCCGAGCCCGCCGCCCGTGATCGCGACGGTCGGGGAGGTGAGCTCGGCGGCGGCTCCGGCGAGGAAGTCGCCGAGCCGGGGCCCGCCGGCGACGACCACGATGAAGACGCCCTGCAGGCGGCCCCGCATCTCGTCCGGGGTCGCGGCCTGGAGCATGGTGGTGCGGAACACCATCGAGACGCTGTCCGCGCACCCTGCCAGGGCCAGGAAGAGCAGCCCGAGCCAGAGGTTCCGGGTCAGCCCGAACACCGCGATGGCCAGCCCCCACCCGGCGACGGAGAGCAGGATCGCCACCCCGTGCCGGCGGATCCGGCCCTGCCAGCCGGACAACAGCCCCCCGAGCAGCGCCCCGACGGCGGGGGCGGCCACGAGCAGCCCGACCGTCTTGGCGTCGCCGCCGTACCAGAGCACGGCGACGGCCGGGAACAGTGCCTTCGGCTGGGCCAGCACCATGGCGGCCAGGTCGGAGAAGAAGGTCATCCGGATGTTCGGCCGGGTCCCCAGGAAGCGCAGGCCGTCCAGGACGGAGGCCCGCCCGGTGCCGCCCGCCTTCCGCTCGGGCTTCATCGACGGCAGCCGCCACATCGCGTAGAGGGCGGCGCCGAAGGTGAGGGCGTCGATCAGGTACGCGGCCTGGTAGCCCCACCAGCCGACGATGACCCCGCCCAGCGCCGGGCCGGCCGTCATCCCGAAGGTCATGACCACGGAGTTCAGGGCGTTGGCGGCGGGCAGCTGCTCGGCGGGCAGCAGTCGCGGGATCATCGCGGACCGGGCGGGCCCGTTGAGGGCCCCGCAGAGGGACTGGAGGGCGACGACGGCGTACAGCAGCCAGACCCGGTGGTAGTCCAGGAGCGCGGCGCCGGCCAGGGCGAAGGACAGGGCGGCCAGGCCGAGCGCGCTGGCGAGGCCGAGCTTGCGGCGGTCGACGGTGTCGGCGATGGCCCCGCCGTAGAGCCCGAAGGCGACCAGCGGGACGAGCGAGCAGAGGCCGACCAGTCCGACGGAGAAGCTGGAGCCGGTGATCTCGTAGACCTGGAGCGAAATGGCCAGGGCAGTCATCGCCTGGCCCAGCCAGGAGACGATCCCGCCGAACCACAGTCGCCGGAAGTCCGGGGAGGTTCTCAGCGGGGTGAGGTCGGCCAGTATGCGGCGTCGGGGGCGGATGGACGGGGGCGGAGCGGTCGTACGAGTCACAACGGATGATAAGCAGCCACTGCTCGGAGCGCGGTCGAGCGGGTTCCGCGCTCCCGCACGCGCACCACTCACCCCACCCGGAACCAGGGCCCCGTGGCGGCACATTCCTTGCCGCTAACTCGCCACTATCACCGGACATTTGACCGAATAGACGTGCGCTCCTCTCCTGGAGTTCAGCTCATGATGAAAAGACTCGTATGTCCAGGGAGGCGCAGTGATCGAACCTGGCACCAGCACCACGAGCACCAGCATCCCGAGCACCGGCACCACGAAGACGGGGGCACCCCGCGCGACCGCGACCGATCCGGTCTTCCCGCTCACCCTGGGGGTCGAGGAGGAGTTCCTCCTCGTCGACGCCCGCACCCTGAGGGTGGTCCCGGCCGCCCCGCTCGTCCTGTCCACCGCCGCGGGGCTCCCCCACGAACTGCACCCCGAGGGCACCCGCTACCAGGTGGAGATCTCCACCCCCGTCGCCGACTCGGCCGCGATCCTGCGCAGCGAGCTCGCCGGCCTGCGGCGCACCCTCGCCCGGGCGGCCCGCGCGCACGGGTGCCGGCTGCTGGCCGCTCCCTCGCCGGTGCTCGCCGTGGAGGGCCCGCTCCACCTGACCGACGACGAGCCGCGCCAGCGCGAGCAGGCCCGGCGCTTCGGCGCGCTCACCGACACCCTCGTCAGCTGCGGCCGGCACGTCCACATCGGCACCCTCGACGTGGACACGGCGGTGGCCGTCTCCAACCGGGTCCGGCCCTGGCTGCCCACGCTGATCGCACTGGCGGCCAACTCCCCCTTCTGGGGCGGCCGCGACACCGGGCACGCCAGCTGGCGGGCGATGGCCTGGGCGGGCTGGCCCTCGGCGGGCCTGCCCCCGCACTTCACCTCGACGGCCCACTTCCGGCGCTCCGTGCAGACCCTGCTCGGCTCCGGGGCGGCCCTCGACACCAAGATGGTCTACTGGGACCTGCGGCCCTCGGGGAACTGGCCGACGCTCGAACTGCGGGCCCCCGACATGTCCCCGGACATCGACTCGGCCATCCTCCAGGCCGAACTGGCCCGGGCCCTCGTCGCCACGGCCCTGCGCGAGATCGCCGAGCAGCGGCCCGACCCGCCCGTACGGGACGACGTACTGCGCCTCGCGCGCTGGCGGGCCGCCCACGACGGTCTGGAAGGCTTCGGGCTGGACCCGTACACGGGCGTCGAACTCCCGGCGGCGGACCTGGCGGAGGCCCTGCTCGACCTGGTGGCCCCCGAACTGGCCGCGTCCGGCGACCTCGACCACGCGGCGAGAACCATGGCCGGTCTGCTGCGCGACGGCTCGGGCGCCCACCGGCAGCGCACGGCGTTCGCCCGCCGCGGCGACCTGAGGGACGTCCTGCGCCACCTGGCGGACGAGACGGAGGCCCCCTGACCGCCGTCCGATGGCGCCGGAGCCCACCGGAACCCACCGGAGCCCACCCCGGAGAACGCCGAGTCCGCAGGCGAGGTCCGTCTCCCACCTGCGGCTCGCACTGGATCTGAACCGTACGGAGGCCGATCGTGGCGGATTTCTCTGCTCGGAGTTCAGAAGCGGTCATCGCCATCGCCATGGCCGATATCGCCATCGTCCTCGTCGCCGGCGCGATCCTGGGGTGGCTGGTCCGCTACGTGCGCCAGCCGCCCGTCATCGGGGAGATCATCGCCGGCATCGCCCTGGGTCCGAGCCTTCTCGGCCTGCTGCCCGGAGATCTCCCCGCCCGCGTCTTCCCCGGCGAGGTCCGGCCGTACCTGTCGGCGATAGCCCACGTCGGGCTGCTCGTCTTCATGTTCGGCATCGGCTGGGAATTCGACAAGCGGCTGCTGCGGGGCCGCCGCCGCACGGTGGCAGCGGTCTCGATCGCCTCGGTCGTGGTCCCCTTCGGCCTGGCCGTCGGGCTCGCGACGGTGCTGTACGACCGGCACGACAGCGTCGACGGAACGCGCATCCCCTTCACCGCGTTCGCGCTCTTCCTGGGCGCGGCGATGTCCATCACCGCCTTCCCCGTCCTGGCCCGGATACTGACGGAGCACCGGATGACGGGAACGCGCGTCGGCGTACTGGCACTGGCCAGTGCCGCCATCGACGATGTCCTCGCCTGGTGTCTGCTCGCCCTGGTGGCGGCCATCGTGACCGCGTCCGGCGGTTCCGGGGACTTCGCGCGGACAGCGGTCCTTTCCGTGCTCTACATCGCGGCGATGCTGCTCGTCGTGCGGCCGCTCCTGGCATTCCTCGTACGCCGCTGGGTCCGCGACCGCATGCCGCCGCAGTTCGTCGTGGTGCTCGTCGCCGGGCTGTTCCTGTCCTCCTACGTGACGACATGGATCGGGATCCACGCGATATTCGGCGCCTTCGCCTTCGGTTTCATCATGCCGAGAGAGCCGCGCGGCGTGCTCGGCGAAGGAGTGGAGCGGCCGTTCGGCGGAATGAGCCTGGTACTGCTGCCGGTCTTCTTCGTCGTCACCGGGCTGAACGTCGACATCGGCGCACTGTCCGGCCGCGATCTGCCCGAACTGGCCGCCATCATCGTCGTCGCCTCCGCCGGAAAGCTGATCGGCGCCTCGGTCACGGGGAGACTGGCCGGATTGCCGTGGAGGGAAGCCGGCACCCTCGGCATCCTGATGAACACGCGCGGCCTCACCGAGCTGATCATCCTGAACGCCGGCGTCAGCCTCGGCGTCCTGGACAGCCGGATGTTCACCATGATGGTCGTGATGGCGTTGTTCACCACCGTGCTCACCGGACCGTTCCTTTCGAAGGCTCCGGTACGCGCCGACCAGGCCGGCTCCCCGAGGCGGCCGACGATGCCCCTGCCCAGGTACTGACCTGGCCGCGCTCGTGGAACGCCGGCGCGTCATCGGCGCGACCCACCGGGGCCGCGGCGTCGAAGCGGAGACGGAAGACCTCCGGGTCGCCCTGACCTCGCGAACGAGGCGTACGGCCCCGGTCCCCACCACCGGGGCCGCACCCTTGCCGTGCAGTCGGCTCCCACGGTGGGGTGCTGCTGCCGGTCCTCTTCATCGACAGGTGCTCAACGCCCGGCCGCCACCTGCCCCGAGAGCTCCCGGGCCGCGGCCGTGACGTCCGTGAGCAGGGCGTCGATGTCGTCCTCGGTCGTCGTCGGGTTGAGGAAGACCAGCTTGAGATGGACCTGCGGCGTGCCGTCCGGTCCGGCGATCTTCGTACGGGCGAGCAGGGCGCGGCCGTCCGTCATCAACTTGCGGCGCACCGCCGCGTTCCAGGCGCTCTCGTCCGCCACCGGGGTCCCGTCCACGGGGGTGCAGCGGAAGATGACCGTGGTGAGCAGCGGGTCCGCCACGAGTTCCAGGCCGTCGGTGGCGGCGATCCGGCTCGCGGCGTAGCGCGCCTGGTCGTGGCAGGCGTCCACCCAGTCGCCCATGCCCTCGCGGCCGACCGTGAGGAGCGTGGCGGCCATCTTGAAGGCGTCGGAGCGGCGGGTGGTCTGGAGCGAGGTGCCGAGCAGGGCGGTGAATCCGAGGGCCTCGTCGTCGGACGGGTTGAGGTAGACGGCCTGCTCGTCGAGGCACTCCATGTGCCGCCGGTCACGGACCACGATCACGCTCGAAGAGGCCGGAGTCCAGCCGAACTTGTGCAGGTCGAAGGCGACCGAGTCGGCCCGGCCCAGGCCGTTCAGGAGCGGGGCCAGGTTCGGCGAGAACAGCGCGCCCATGCCGTAGGCGGCGTCGACGTGCAGCCAGATCCCGTACTCGGTGGCGAGGTCCGCCAGTTCGGGCAGCGGGTCGAAGGAGCCGTGGTCGGTGGTGCCGGCGGTGGCGACGATGGCGATGGGGACCTCGTCCGCGTCGAAGGCCTCGACGATCCGGCGGGCCTCGCCGGCGAGCATCCGGCCCCGGTCGTCCACCGGCACCTTCACCACGGCGGACCGGCCGAGCCCCAGGAAGCCCGCGGCCCGCGCGACCGAGAAGTGGGCGGCGGCGGAGCACAGGATCCGCGGGCGGACCTGGCGGCCCGCGAGTCCTGTCGCCGACACCTCGCCGGTGTCCTTCAGGGCGCGGTCCCGGCTGAACAGCAGGCCCATCAGGTTCGAGATGGAGCCCCCGGGCGTCAGGGTCCCGCCGGCTTCCGCGCCGAAGCCGACCCACGAGGCCATCTCCTGGATGAGCTGCCGTTCCAGTTCGAGCGCGAACGGGCCGCTCTCCCAGGCGTGCAGGGACTGGTTGAGCGCGGCGGCGAGCATGTCGGCGGCGGCGGACGCGGCGGTGGGCGCGCACTGCATCCGGGCCACGGCCGAGGGGTGGGTGAGGTCGACGGCCCCCAGGGCGTACGCCTCGAAGAGTTCCGTCACGCGCTGCGCGCTGGGCTCGTCGGTGAGGAACCGTCCGCCGCCCAACACCTCGCGCACCGCGGCGGAGGCCGCCTCGGGCCCGCCGGGCGCGACCGGGCCGCCCCGCTTGAGGGTGGCGTCGCGGAGGGCGCCGAGGGCCGTGTCCAGGAGGCTCCTGAGCTGCTCCAGACCCTCCGGACGGCCTGCGAGGGCTGCGTTCCTGCCAGTGGAGATCATGACTGCCGGGTTCCTTCGGTGAGGGTGGGAGAGGGGTGGGAGGCGGGGGCGGGTCTGGGGGCGGGGTGGGAGGCGGGCCCGGGGGCGGGGTGGGGGGCGGGTCTGGGGGCGGGGTGGGAGGCGGGGTGGGAGGCGGGGGCGGGTCCGGGGGCCTTGCGGGCTCCGCGGATGACACCGATCGAGGCGGCCACGACGGCGATCAGGCCCGCCACCTGGGCCGGAGCGAGGGTCTCGTGCAGAACGACCAGGGCGACCAGGGCCCCGATCGCCGGTTCCAGGCTGAGCAGCACGCCGAAGACCAGGGCCGACACCCGGCGCAGGGTCTCCATCTCGCAGGTGTACGGAACGAGCGAGGACAGCATCGCGACGCCGAAGCCGAAGATCAGGACTTCGGGGCGGGCGAGCGTCTGCGCACCCTCCACGAGCCCGGCCGGCAGCGAGCACAGCGTGCCGAAGGCCATGGCGAGCGCGAGCCCCCCACCGCCGGGCAGCACCTTCCCGACTCTGGCCGACAGCGGCACGTACGAGCCCCAGAAGACGGCACAGGCAAGGGCGATCAGCAGGCCCGTGAGGCCCGCGGCGCCGCCCTGCCAGCCGAGCAGCGCGATGCCCGCGGCCGCGAGCACGATCCAGAGCCGGTCACCGGCCCGGCGCGAGGACAGGCCGGCGATCGCGAGCGGGCCCGCCATGCCCACGGTGAGCGCCACCCCGACCGGCATCTTGGCCATGGCCAGGTAGAAGCAGATGTTCATGCCCGCGATGGCCACGCCGAGGGCGGCCACGGCGCTCGCCGTACGCCGGTCGAGGCGCACGGAGGGCCGCCACCACAGCAGGAGCACGAGGGCCGAGAAGCCGAGGCGCATCAGGGTCACCGTCGCCGGGCCTACCGTGCCGAACAGCTGCTTGGCGAAGACCGCGCCCAGCTGGGTGCTGAACATGCCGATGAGCATCAGGGCCGGGGCCGGGACCACACCGATGCCCCGGGCGGGACGGACGCCCGCCGTCGCGTCCGTACCCGCGCTCTTGCTCGTACTCGTACTCGTTCCGATGTCGATGCTCATGGCGTGAGCAGGACCTTTCCGGTGGTGCCGCGGCCTTCGAGCAGCTCGTGCGCCCGCGCCGCCTCGGCCAGCGGCAGCTGCGCCCGCACGTTCGGGCGGACGACGCCCTGGGCGACGTAGCGGAACAGCTCGGCGGCCGCGGCCCGCAGGGACGGTGCGTCCGGCACGTGGTCGGCGAGGGTGGGGCGGGTCAGGTGGAGCGAGCCGGCGGTGCGCAGCAGCTCCACGTCGATGGGGGGCACGGGGCCGCTGGACAGGCCGCAGACGACGAGGGTGCCGCGCCGGCGCAGGGCCTTGACGCTGGTCTCGAAGGTGGCCGCGCCGACCGAGTCGTAGACCACGTGCGCGCCCTCGCCGCCGGTGAGTTCGCGCACGGCGTCCGCGAACCCCTCGTAGGGGACGGCGTGGTGGGCGCCGGCCTCCAGAGCGGTCTCCCGCTTCTCCTTGCTGGAGGCGACGGCGACGACGTTCGCGCCACGGTGCACGGCCAGCTGTACGAGGAGCTGGCCCAGGCCGCCGGCGGCGGCGAGGACGACGACGGTCTCGCCCGCCGCCACCGGGTGGGTGGTATGGCTGAGGTAGTGCGCGGCGAGGCCCTGGAGCAGGACGGCGGCCGCGTCCTCGAGGGTCACCGTCTCGGGGACGGGGACCAGCTTGGCCGCGGGGACGGCGGTGTACTCGGCGTAGGCGCCGAGCTGGGTCGCGTAGGCGACGCGGTCGCCGGGGGTGACGTCGTCGACGCCCTCGCCGACGGCGGTGACGATGCCGGCGGCCTCCTGGCCGGGGACGAGCGGGTACGGGGCCGGGTAGGTGCCGTTGCGGTAGTAGACGTCGATGAAGTTGAGGCCGACGGCGGTGTTGCGGACGACGACCTGACCGGGGAGGGCGGCCGGTTCGGGGAGCTCCGTGGGGGTGAGGGCGGAGGGGGCACCGGCCTGGGTGACGTGGACGGCTCGCATCAGATCGGTTCCTCGGTTCGCGGGGTGCGGGTGGCGGAGACGGGTGCCGGGGCGGAGCGGGGCCGGGCGGAGGCCGGCTCCTCCTCCTGGAAGACGTGGCGGAAGTGGTTGATGTCGCCGGTGAGGCCCCGCATCAGCGTGTCCAGGGCGGGATCCGGGCCGTCGACCGCGTGCAGGAGCTCGGTGTTGCGGCGTACGTGGGCCGGCGAGAACGGCAGCGCGCCCATCGACAGGTAGCGGATGGCGCCCGAGCGGTCGCGCCGGGGGATGAGGTCGGAGCGGGCGTACCGGCTGGCGCTGAAGGGGATGTCGAGCCGGCCCTCCGCGAACGCCTCGACGATCGCCCCGATCAGGTCGGCCCGTTCCAGGAGCGGCTCGACGAGGTCGGCGACCTCGTCGAGGATCCACTCCATCTCCTGCCGCACCTGTGCGTCGTCGACGGTGATGAAGTCCAGGAGCGGCGAGTTGGCGCGGTCGGCGAGCCGCAGGCCCTCCACGTTCGCGGCCGTGTCGGGGATCCCGTACGCCTCCTGATGGGTCTTGGTGATCAGCTTGGAGGCGCCGCCGAGCCGGGCGACCAGCGCGCCGTAGAGGATCAGGTCCTCCGCGTTGCCCCGCTCCCGGGGGAAGACGCCCATGAACTCGTGGAGCACCGCGTGGACGGTGACCCCGGCGGGCAGGTACCGCTCGGCCAGCACCGGGATGCTCCGCAGGGCCGCGATGTCCTGGGCGAGATGGCCGCCCTGCGGGTACGCCACGGAGATGCAGCGCACGCCGGCGCGGGCGGCGAGGACCGCTTCCAGGACGCTGATGGCGAGGCTGATGGAAGGCGGTACGAGGACGGCGGTGAGCGTGCCGAACAGCTCGCGGTCGATGACCACGCCGTGTTCGGCGAGCTCCCCGCACCGCCGGTCCACGTCCTGCCAGGCACCGAGGGACTCGGCGAGCGGTACGGCCTTCGAGTAGGGCAGGTTGTACGAGATCCCGCCGCCCTCGAAGGAGGTGATGCCGGAGGCCACGGACACGTCGAACAGGATGCGGGCGTCCGGGGAGCCGTGCCGGATCTCCAGCGGCGCCGCGATCAGCTCGTTGATCTCGCGGCCCCGCTGCCAGCCGTGGGCCACCATCGGGTAGCCGTTGAGGTCGGCGGGGCGCAGGTTGAGGGTGCGCAGCGCTTCCTCGAACCGCAGCAGGCGGGTGTGCGAGTCGATGGTGAGGGTCAGGATGTCGGGCGCGGCCTCGGCCTCCAGGGTGGCGAGGAGTGCCTTCATCTCCTCGTGTCCGCCGACGCCGCAGCGCGGCTGGATCGCCACCCGGCCCTGCGCCCGGCACCGGTCGAGGACCTCGGCGGCGGTGGGCTTGCCCAGCGAGGTGATGTAGGCGGCGGACTCGGCCGGTGTCGGCAGTGGCGCCGCCGCCGTGTCGGGGCGCGGGGCCTTGCCGAGCGAGCGGAGCGAGGTCGGGCTCATGACGCCGCCCGTTCGGAGGCCACGGCGACGTGTTCGCGCTCGGTGCGCAACGCGTCGAGCAGGTCGGGCAGTTCGGACGGGTCGCCCAGGATGTGGTCCACGCCGGCGGCGTAGAGGCGGTCGTGCGAGGAGCCGTCCTTGTGGCTGCCGACCGACAGGTTGCCGCCGACGATGACGGGGCAGGCGATCCGGCCGGACTGCTTGGCCCGGTCGAGCCCGCGCAGGTCCTCGTGGACGTGGCCGTTGAGACTGCCGATGACGACGGCCTCGGCCTCGGGGTGGCGGGCGCACGCCTCGGCGAACTCCTCGACGGGGGTGCAGGTGCCGAGGTTGACTACGTCGAAACCGAGCCCGCGCAGCGAGTAGGCGATGAGGTGGTTGGCCACGGCGTGGCTGTCGCTGGCGGCGACGCCGAGGATGACGGTACGAGCTGCCGGTTCCGGGTGGGAGGTGGTCCGCATCGATGAGTTCCTGGATCGGGAGGAGGGATGAGGGGAGGGAAGGGGGACGGGCGGGCCCGGGGCTCAGTCGTCGAAGGCGGCGAAGAGCTCGCGCTTGCTGACGGACTTGAGGCGGTTCACGTCGAACTCCTCGGCGTCGGCCACGGCCAGCGAGTCGAAGACGTAACTGATCGCGGGCACCAGGCCCCACACCTCGTGGTACGGCGGCCGGTTGGGGTCCCCCGCCGCTGCCGCCGCCTCGGCGTCCTGCCGGCGGGCGAAGATGTAGTTGGACCAGTCGTCGCTGCGCGGGTGACGGTGGTGGTAGTCGTGGACGACGGTGTCACCGGTCAGCACCAGGTAGCGGGACGGGGCGTGCACGAACAGCATCCGCAGCGTCCAGCGGCTCCAGGCGAGGGCGCGTCGCCCGGCGGGCAGTTCGGGCGACGGGGCGGGGTCGCCGATGAAGATCGCGTTGGTGAGGGAGGTGAAGTACGCCCGGCTGCGGCGGTCCGTCAGGCCCGCCTCGGGAAAGGTGTGCTTCACGCAGAGCCGCAGGGTGTTGCTGATCTGGAAGAGCGGGACGAGCGGCACGAACCAGACCACGAGCAGCGCCTGCCACGTACCGGTGAGGACGGTGGCGGCGGCGGCCGTGCCGTACAGCGCGAGCGCGGTGACCTTCTCGCTGCGCGCGGACTCCTTCGAGAAGGACAGCACGCGGGAGACGGCGAAGGCGAAGTGGAAGCGCGGCGAGACCAGCTTCAGAAGGAGCCGGCGCCACATCTGGCGGCGGGTCATCCCCGGGTGCATGCCGAGGCTGACCAGGAAGGCCTGGACCGTGGGGTCCTGGAGCGTCATGTGGCCGGTGGCGTGGTGGTCGGCGACGTGCTCACGGCTGTAGCGGGCGAAGTTCTGGATGACGAGCACGCTCGATATGGCGTGGCCGATGGCCTTGTCCGGCTTTCGACTCCGGTACATGTTCCGGTGCGAGCACTGGTGGTAGATCATCATGCGGAGGTTGCGGAACCCGTGCAGGGTCATCGCCCATCCGGGGAGCAGCAACAGCAGGCCGGTGCCGCCGAGCCCGTATCCGAGGATGCTGACGAGCAGTCCGAGTACCAGCGACGTGGTCGCGGTCACCAGGTGGAAGGTGGGTGTCCAGCGGAGGGACCGCTGCTGGGGCAGGGCCTTTCCGGTGAAGACCGTCAGCGGGTACTGGAGCACTCCGGGGAGCACGTTCATGCTCTCCCGCGGGTCCTGGGCGGTCTCGGTCCTGTCGCGGCGGACCGTGGGGGTCTCGGAGGTGATCACGGGCATGAGGACTCCTGGAGTGAGGAAGGGGGGTACGGGTCGGACTGGAGGCGGACGCCGACCGAGCAGGGGAAGGTCGCGCGGCCCGGCACGGACAGCAGCTCTCGCGCGTCGCTGCCCGTGAGGACGACCTCGATGTAGTCGTCGGCGCCGGAGCGGCCCCGGCCGTTCCTGACCACGATGTGGAGGGAGAGGTTGCCCTCCGCGTCCAGCGTGGGCGTGACCGTGCCGTCCACGACTCCGGGGATCATGCTGTTCGGTGTCCGGGTCATCGGGGTTCTCCCATCGCGGGTGTGGGGCTCGCGGCGCGGAAGCCCCGTCGGTACCACAGGAGCGGCTTGGCCTCTCCGTGGGTGCGCAGTCCGGTGAGCCGGCCGATGAGCAGCTGGTGGTCGCCCGTCGGTATCCGGTCGACGGCCGTGCAGCGGAACACCGCGGTGGCGTCGGTGAGGTAGGGCAGTCCGCTCTCGGGCATGTCCGCGAAGCCGCCCTGGGCGAACCGGTCCACGCCGCGCCGGGCGAAGCGGTCGGCGACCTCCGTGTGGTGCTCGCCGAGCACGTTGATCACGAACTCGGGTGAGGTGCTCAGTGCCTCCCGGCAGCTGGATTCGTTGCCCAGGCCGACCAGGACGAGCGGTGGGTCCATCGACACCGAGGTCACCGCGCTGGCGGTGAACCCCCACCGCCGCCCGGCCGTGTCCCGGGTGGTGACGACGGTCAGCGGGGCCGTGAGGTGCGCCATCGCCTCGCGGAACGTCTCACTGTCCACCGGACAGGGCAGGCTGAGCTCCTGAGCCGACACGGGACACCTCCTTCTCGCGGAAGCTGCGGATCGTCAGCGGCATGAAGACCGCCCCGTACAGACCGAGCAGGACCGCCAGCGCGGCAACGAGCCGCTGGGGGCCGACGGTCGCTCCGACGGTGCTGATGAGGAGGCCGCCGACGGGGTAGGAGAGCAGGCCCACCAGGAAGAAGGGGCCCATCACCTTGCCCAGGTGCTCCCGGGGGATGGCCTTCACCCGCTGGGTGCGGTTGAAGATGTTGAAGTACGCGACCCCGGACATCGCGACCACGAACGCCGCCGCGTACAGCCAGAAGGACGAAGCCGTACCGAGCAGCAGCAGACAGCCGGTGAGGACCGTGTAGCCGAGCGAGCCGAGGAAGTTCACGTCGAACCTGCGCAGCAGCAGCGGGGTGAGGAGCAGGTTCAGCAGCCCGACGATGCCGACGAACATGTTGAGCATCGCGAACTGCGACTCGGGGGCCTTCAGGACACCGGTCACCACTGCCGCGTTCGCGGCGAGGACGGTGGAGAAGACCAGGTTGATCGCGAAGTTCAGGCCGGCGAGCAGGATGACCGGCCGGTTGCCGACCAGCAGCTTCCAGCCGAGGCCGAGGTCGGCCAGGGTCGCCCGGACCCCGCGTGCCAGGGCCGGCTCCTGCGGTGCGGTGCGCGGCAGCACCAGCCAGCTGCAGGCGGCGGTCGCGAAGAGCGCGCCGGCGAGGGCGAGCAGCCAGACCTTCCCGAGGAAGGTCACGGCCACCATCGCCAGGCCCGGGCCGAGCGCCATGGCGAGGAGTTCCATGTTCTGTACGAGCGACTGGGTCCTGGCCAGGTCCGAGCCCTGGGCCAGCTGCGGGACGACCTTCTCGATGGACATCCGGATCGGCGCGACGAGCGTGGAGAGCAGGGCGCCGGTCACCATCAGGGTCGGTACCGTCCACGACGGCCGCAGGACGCAGAGCAGGACGGCGCAGGCGATGACGACCGCGCGCGCGGTGTTGGCGCGCGAGAAGAGCCGCGGGCCGCCGTCCCGGTCGGCGATCAGTCCCGCGAAGGGGTAGGCGAGCAGGCAGGGCAGCCATTCGACGGCGTAGGCGATGCCGAGGGAGGAGACCTGGCGCGTCTCCTGGAAGATGAGCAGCGGGACGCTGAACATCACCACCTGCTCGGCCGTCAGCCCGACCAGGACACCGGTCCCGAAGAGGCCGCGGCGGTTCCGCTCGCCGGTCATCGCGCGCCCGCAAGGGAGACGTCGTGCTCCTTCTCGTACGCGCGCACCGCCGGCACCACGTGGGTGAAGAAGTTCCGCATCTCGTCGCGGGCCGGCCAGCCGGAGAAGATGAACTGCCCGACTCCCGCGGCCTTGTACTCCATGAGGTAGGCGGCGACCTCCTCGTAGCTGCCGACCAGGCACAGCGCAGGGCCGCCCCGGTAGGCGACGGCGCCGGAGTACAGGACCGGCGAGAGCCAGCCGTGCCCGGCCCGCTCGGCGAGGCGCATCGAGTTCTTGACCGCCTCGGAGTCGCCGGCCTCGACGAAGGCCTTCACGTACGCCCGGTGGTTCTCGTCGGTCTCGCTCATCACCTCGGCGAGCTCGACGAGCGCCTCCTCCCGGGTCGCGCGGGCCAGCACCTGCATGCGCAGGCCCACGTCCGTGCCGGCGGCGACGAGGGGGGCGGCGGCCTTGGCGATCTCCTGCGGGGTGTCCCCGTACCGGAACCAGCAGTCGCCGTACCGGATGGCGGTCTGCTGGGCGACGGCCGAGTTGCCGCTGATGTAGATCTCGGGGCGGCCGCCGCCCTTGTGGCCGAGGCCGAGCTGCGCGTCGACGACCCGGTAGTGGTCGCCGGTGAACGTCACCGGCTCTCCGCCGCTCCACAGCTGGTGCAGGATGTCGAGGAACTCGCCCTCTCGGGCGTAGCGCTCGTCGTGGGCGAGGAAGTCGCCGTAGTAGGCCTGCTCGACCGGAGAGGTGCCGGCGACCACGTTGAGCGCGACCCGGCGGTCGGACATCCACGACACCGTGTTGACGATCTGGGCGAAGAGGGTGGGAGCGAGCAGCCCGGGCCGGTACGCCAGGATGAACTTGACCCGCTCGGTCTCCCGTACCAGCGCGCCGATGATGGGCAGCGGGTCCGGCAGGGTGTAGCTCTGTGCCATCAGCAGGGACTCGACCCCGAGTGCGTCCGCGTCCTGCGCGAATTCGATCGCGCCGTCCAGGTCGAGCAGGTCGGAGCGGTACTTCTGCGTCGACTTCTTCTGCCCGCTGTCCAGCGACGAGCCCCAGTGGAACCTGAGTTCGGCCATGGTCTTTCTTCTCTCTCGGTCTCGGATGGTGGGTCGCGCGGCTCGGGGCTCTACGCGATCGCATCGAGCGTGCGCGGGGCGGAGGTCCGCAGCCGCAGCGACGCGAACAGGCGCGTCAGCCACCTGCGGGTTGCTTCCGGGGAGTCGGCGGAGACGATGCCGGCGAGCACGGTCTCGTGGGCTCCGTACGTGATGTGGTCGGGCAGCGGACTGCCGGCCTGCAGCTCGTGCCAGGTGACGGTCTCGGGGGCCGAGCGGAAAGGCTCCGCCCCGTCGAAGCCGTCGAAGACGCGGGCTCCGAGATGGTGTCCGGGGTGGACGAACCAGCCGTACCAGGAGCGGTCGGCGGGGGGCTGCGGCAGCGTGCCCGCGACGGAATCGCCGACCAGGATGCGCAGCTCGAAGGAGGGCAGGTGGACGCCGGTCGCCAGTTCGAAGGTGTCGACGACGTCCGCGCCGCCGACCCGGTTGCCGACCTCCAGGAAGACCGGTTCGGTCCCGTCGAGGATGGCCTCCAGGTGGAAGCTGCCGTTCTCGATGCGTACGGCGGCGAGCGCGGTGGCGACCCAGTCGCGCAGCCGGTCCGTGACCTCGAACTGGAAGGAGCCCACCGGGGTGCCGTGCGCGTACTCCAGGCAGGTGCCCACGTACTCGCCGGCGCCCAGGGTCAGCACGGTCCCCTTCTCGACCAGGCCGTCGAAGTGCAGGATCGGCCCTTCGACGAACTCCTCGACCTCGTGCTCCGGCAGTCCCCTGCCGTCCTCGTCGATCGAGGAGACTCCGGTCCGCCGCCCGACCAGGGCCTCGTGGGCCTCGGCCGCACTGTCGAAGACGACGACGTCGACACTGGACGCGCCCCGGTGCGGCTTGAGGACCGTCCTGCCCGTCCACGGCGAGCGCCCGCCGTCCGCCAGGAACTGCGCCGCCGGCAGGAAGCGCGGCACGCGCAGCCCCGTCCGCTCGACGGCCTGCTTCATCAGGATCTTGTCGCGGGCGAGTTCGACCTGCTCCACCGTCGCGCCCTCGACCCCGAGGTCGGCGCGCAGGCGGGCGGCGTCGAGCAGCTCGTACTCCGACATCGAGATCACCCGGTCGAAGCTCCGCGGCCGCTCGTCGAGCCAGGTCCGCGCCTCGTCGTAAGGCGCCCGCAGCCCCGGGCGCTCCACCCGCTCGCAGCGCAGGTCGTCCGGGAGGGTCGCGAGCGCCGCCCGCCGGCCGAAGTAGGTGACCTCGTGCAGGTCGTGATCGATGCCCCGGTGGTACGCGATCTTCTGGTACGGCACGCGGTGCAGGACGAGGATCCTCATCGGGCTGCCTCCATCATCGTGGTCGGGTCGAGGGGGGCCGCGGAAGCCGCCGTGCGCGGTGCCCCGTGGAACGGGCCCCGGCCGGAGCTCGCGTCCAGCGCGTCCAGCCAGGCCTCGCGCAGGGTCTGCACGAGCTCGCCCATGTCGACGTCCGCGGCGGTGAGGACGACACAGCCCTGGGCGGCGAAGTCGGCGTTGTCCCGGGCGGTGGCGTGCAGCCGGCGCCGCGCGGGGGAAACCCAGCCGAACTCCCTGACGGAGAGTTCGTGCGGGAGCAGCCGGTGGATGGCGGCGGTCGCCGCGACGGCGTCCTCGAAGGGGGTCTCGCCGGGGGCGACGTCCTGCGGCGCGAACGGCCGGTCGGTCTTCACGCCCAGCATCACCGTGGCGGCCGAGCAGGACGGCTCGGGCAGGGCGGGGCCGGCCGTGTGCCCGAAGGCCGCGTCGACCCAGCGGTGGTAGAGGTCGATGCCGTAGACCCAGCGGGCCAGCGACCAGATCTTCATGCCCGCGGGCCGCCGGTTGGGCTCGACGACGGCCGTGGAACCGGCGTCGTCGCTCAGCCTGATCTCGTTGTGGAAGGGGCCCTCGTACTGCCCGACCAGCCAGTTGACCTGCCGTCCGGCCCGCTCCACGGCGGACCGCTCGGCGTGGTTCAGCCGGGCCGGCAGGATCTGGGCCACCTCGACGGGGTAGCGGCCGGTGGCACTGACCTTCTCGGTGACGAAGGAGAGCTGGCCCAGGCCGTCGAAGGAGTACTCCCGGCGGTAGGGCAGCAGTTCCTCGCAGATCACCCCGCCCTCGACGTACGGGCCGACCTCGGCGAACGCGGCGTCGAGGGAGTCCCCGGGCCGCACCACGACCACGCCCCGGTTGTTGCCCTCCTTGGTCGGCTTCACCACGAAGCCGTCCGGGTGGCTGCGGGAGAAGGCTTCCAGGCCCTCGCGCGAGTCGACCGTGGCGAAGTCGGGTACGAGCAGCCGCTGGGCGGCGAGCAACTTGCGGTGGGCCGCCTCGCTGAGCCGGTACTCGTGCTTGCAGAAGGCCCCGCCGGCGAGCTCCGGCGAGTCGATGCGCAGCCCCAGGCGCTCCAGGAGCAGGGCCCCGCTCTGGACCGCGTTGTCGGAGAAGACGACGCCTGCCCTGAACTCCTCGCGCCGGGGCCCGAGGAGCCGCTCCGCCGCCTCCACGAAGTCGGCGCGCAGCGGGTCGAGGTCGATGACCTCGTCGCAGATCTCGGCGTCGACGGGGGTCGGGTCGGCGCGGATGAGGGTGACGTCCGCGCCGTGGTGCTCGCGGGCGTACGCGCTCATGTGGCGCACGTCGTCGACCCGGGACAGGTTGTAGTCGATGATCAAGAACCGGCTGGTCGGTCGGCTCACCGCGGGCCCCTCTCGTCCTGGATCTCGTACTGGATGTCGATGGCGTGCGCGGAGGTGCGCGTCACCTGCGGCAGCAGCCGGTCGCTGTCGCCGCGCGGGTAGCTCCACAGGAGCTGCCCGAGGAACACCTCGCGCGCGGTGGCGTCGACGGTGTCTCCGGCCTTGAGCAGGATGTGCGTGACCACGGGTTCGAGCGGGAGGTCCTCGCTCACCCGCACCGATGCGATGCGCCCCTTCTCGGCGAAGAAGACCCGGAAGAAGGTGGCGTTCTCCGTCGGCGTCTCGCCGTCGGCCGTGTAGGAGAGTGCGGCGAGGTGCTCCGCGAACTCCTCCGCCGCTCCTGCCGGTGCGGTGCTCCCGGCCGCGAGGAGCGCGTCGATCCAGAGGTCCAGCAGGCTCGTGCCACCGGTCAGCTCCCTGGTGCTGTGGGAGATCAGGCTGCCGCCGACCCGGGGGTTGACCTCGATGAGGTCCCAGCGGGTCCCGTGCGGACGGGACGCGTCGTGGCGGGCCTCGATGTGGAAGCAGCCCCAGCGCACGTCGAGTTCGGCGAGGATCCGGCGCACCCAGGCGATGCCGGCGGCGCGTTCCCCGGCGCCGGCGCTGACCGGCGGGCTGGTGCAGGCGTTCTCCAGGACCGTGCCGGCCGTCTCGGTCACCTCGCACTTCTCGTGCACGGCGACCACGTGGGCCGTTCCGTCGACGGCGACGACCTCGAAGCTGAACTCCCGCCCGGGCAGGTAGTCCTCCACGAGGAAGCTCAGGCCCTCGTCACCGAAGGCCGAGGCGTAGACCGTGTCGTCGCGCGCTTCGGCCGTGATCCGCTCGATGTCGGCCCAGGTGGTACGGGGGGTGAGCGGGAAGGCCCCGTAGGAGGCGATGCCGCTCACCGGCTTGACGAAGTGGCGTCCCTCGTCGCCCTGGCGGAGCGCGAGCGTCTGCGGGGTGAGCCCGGATGCCCGGACGCGGGTGAGTCCCGCGTCGAACAGCCGGCTGCGCAAGGCGAGTTTGTCGCGGAGCCCGAGGATCTGCTTCTCGTCGAGGTCGCCCACGCCGAGCGTCTCGTTGGCGAAGGCCATCAGATGGCGGTAGCCCTCCCAGACCGTGACGCAGGCCAGGACGGTCTCTCCGTTGCGGCGGAGCTCTTCCAGGCAGGCGGTGACGTCCTGGTGGGTCAGGACGTGCTCCGGTGCGGCCGTCAGGTGGTCGGTCATGTTCCGCAGTGCGTCCAGGCGTCCCTCGTGGGCCGGCTCCGGCCGCGAGCTGAGGACGAAGGTCTTGAGCCGCCTTGCGCCGAGCGTTTCGACGAGGTCCTCCACGAAGGAGAAGCCGACGTGGCTGAGAAGGAGGATCCCCCCGCCCGTGTGCTGCTTGTGCACGATGCTCCTTGCTCCTTTGCCGAGGGGCCGGGGGGGGGGGGGGGAGGGGGGGGGGGGGGGGGGGGGGGTACAGAGAGGAGGGGGGGGGGAGGAGGAAAATCAACCCACCCCCGGCGGGCCCGCGGGGAGCCCCCCCGCTCCCGCGATCCGGCCGCCCGCCGCCCGTACGGCGATCGCGGCGTCCTCGGCCCAGACG
>NZ_JBHWMB010000036.1:51580-87586 GCF_042730015.1 Streptomyces sp. NPDC059957
CGTTCTTTCTTCGTTTCTCTTGTAGGGAGCCCGCCTGATTGGCGCTGGTGGCGCCGACCGTCTCCCTCCCCCCCCTCCCGTACCGGGCACGGTCAGGCGACGGCCTTCTCGTCCGCGGCGACGGTGTTGTCGGCGAGCTCCTTGAAGTACAGGGCCAGAACGGTCTGGTGCTCCTGGAGGTACTTCTTGAAGGCTTCGATGTCCTGCTCGTCACGGATCAGGTGGCGCACCGCCGCCCAGACCTCGCCCGGGTGGTCGTCGTTGATGTCCGTGTGCGAGTGGCTGATCTGGCCGCCGATGTTCTGCTCGCCGATCGATTCCTTCAGGGCGACGAGCTTGCGCGGCTCGAGCTTCACGTTCACGTACTCGACGAGGTAGGAGTACGCGACCACGCCGAGCGGTCCCTCGTGGTCCAGGAGGTAGGAGAAGTAGCCGGCGAGCAGCTTGGTGGTGAGGTACGGCTCGGTTGCGAGGAACTCCTCGCGCGAGACGCCCACCTTGGCGAGGTCCTGGATGAAGAGCTCGTCGTGGAGCATCTCCTCCTGCTCGTAGTTCGCCCAGATCTGCGCCGCCTCGGGGCTCTGCTTGGCGATCTCGGTGAGGGCCTTCGCCTCGGCGACGCGCAGCAGGCGGATGCGCCAGGCGGTCTCTATGAGGTTGCGCTTGTAGTAGGCGGAGTCGACGTTCTTGCTCTCCAGGTGGGCCGCGGCCGGTACGTTGGCGTACCACTCGACGACCTGCGCGTCGATCTGCCGGTCCATCTCGGCCCGCAGCTCGACCGCTGCGGCGGCGCTGAGGAACGGCTTGCGGTTTCCATAACCTGCGTTCGTCACACGGTTCTTCATGGCATTCTCCTGATCGGGGTCGTCCGGAAGTTTCGGATGGTTTGGCTGGTCTGGGTGGTTTCGAAGGTTCGGAGCGTGCGCGTGGGACCGGGGTTCGGGTGAACTAGTTCTCCACGACGCGGACGGTCGCGGATTCCAGGAGGCGGCACTGGCAGGCGAGCCGGTGGTTGCCGCCCGCCCAGCCCAGGTCCTCCAGGAAGTCGGTCTCCTCGGGGTCGCTCTCGCCGAGGGCGTCGAAGCCGTCGATGACCTCGACGACGCAGGCCCCGCAGGCTCCCGAGCGGCAGCCGAAGGGGATCAGCGGCTCGGACGTCTCGTACTCGATGTCCGTCAGCGGCGAGCCCTTCGGGAGGGCTATCGCCACTCCGTCGGGCATGAGGGTGAGTGTGTGGAGGATCATCGCTTCCAAGCCCCCTCTGGGCAGGTTGAAGTGGCGTGCCTTTGGGGCGGGTTACGCGGGGACCGGCTCCGGCACGGAGAGGACGCCCCCGGGGTGGGTGTCGGACGAGTGCTCGGGCGCGAGCCGCTGGCCCGGCCGCAGGGCCACCGCCACGTGGTTGACGGCGGTCCCCGCCTCGCCGAAGCCGACCGAGATCAGGGGGACCCGGCCCGGATAGGTACAGCCGTCGCCGACGGCGTACACCTGCGCGAGATTGGTCCGCATGGACTGGTCGACGCGGAGGCGGCGGTGTTCGAGTTCCAGGCCCCAGCCGGCGACGGGGCCGAGCCCGGAGGAGAATCCGAGCGCCGCGACCAGCGAACCGGCCGGCAGCACGAGGGACTCCTCCCCGGCGCGGATCTCGACCCGCTCCAGCCGGTCGGTGCCGTGGCAGGCGACGACTTGAGCGTCGGTGAGGACCCGTACGGACGAGGCGAACAGCTGACGGACGCTGTAGTCGTGGGCGCGGAAGGTGTCCCGGCGGTGCACCAGGGTCACGCTCCGGGCGATCGGGGCCAGGGCCAGCGCCCAGTCGACGGCGCTGTCGCCGCCGCCGACGACCACCACATCCCGACCGGCGTGCGCGTCGAGCCGCGGCACGTGGTAGGCGACGCCCCGGCCCTCGTAGGGGATGGAGCAGGGGAGCTTGCGCGGGACGAACCGGCCGAGTCCGGCGGCGATCACCACGGCGCCCGCGAGCACCCGGGTGCCGTCGTCGGCGCCGAGCGTCCAGCCGCTCCCCCGCGGCGTCAGGCTGACGGCCGTGCGGCCGAGGAGGTACGTGGTGTCGAAGGGCTCGGCCTGCCGCAGCAGGTTGTCGACCAGGTGCCGGCCCTTGATGCCGGGGTGCCCGGCCACGTCGTACAGCAGCTTCTCCGGGTACATGGCGGACACCTGCCCGCCGGGCTCGTCCAGCGCGTCGATCACCGCGACCGACAGGCCGCGGAAGCCGGCGTAGTAGGCGCCGTAGAGGCCGGCCGGCCCGGCGCCGACGATCGCGAGGTCCACCGAGATCTCGGCGGCTGCCGTACGGGATCCTTCGCTGCCGGGTGCGTCGATACGGGGAGTCATCACGCACCCGCCCCGGCACGGCGCTCGGCGGCGAGCTCCTCGCGCAGGCTGAGCGCCTCGTAGAGGAGGCCGTTGATCGGAGTCGCGATGCCGTGGCGGGCGCCGAGGCGGACCACTTCGCCCGTCCACGCCTCCAGCTCGGAGGGCAGACCGGCGGCGATGTCGCGCTGCAGCGACGAGGTGCCCTCGGCGGGCTGCGCGTCGACGAAGGCGAGGGTGCCGGCGACGACGTCGGCCGGCAGCGCGGTGCCGGCGGCCAGGGCCACCCGCTGGATCTCGGTCATGGCGTCCGCGAGCAGCCGCCGGGTGCCCGGTCGGCCGCGCAGGGCGCCGATCGGCGCACCGGTGACCGCGCCGAGAGCGCCGAACGGGGCCACGAACAGGAACTTGGCCCAGAGTTCGGCCCAGATGTCCTTCGGGACAACGGCCGTCACGCCGGCTCCGTCGAGCGCCTGCCGGAGCTTCTCGACCCGCGCCGAAGGACGGTCGTCCCACTCGCCGAAGGTGAGGGAGCCGAGACCGCCGACGTGGCGGATCCGGCCGGGTCCTGCCAGATACGTGATGATCTTCGCGCTGCCCGGCAGCACCGCTTCCCTGCCGAAGGCCTCCGCGACCTCGGCCGGCGCGCCGACCCCGTTCTGCGTGGTGAGGACCGCCGTACCGTCCCCGACCAGCGGCTTCAGCAGGGACAGGGCGGCGGGCAACTGCCAGGTCTTGACGGCCAGGAGGACGAAGTCCACCGGCCCGATCTCGGCGGGGTCGTCCGTCGCCCGCAGCGCCTTCGCGGCGACGGAGAAGCCGCCGGAGCCGTCCGCCGGGCCTTCGACGGTGAGTCCGTCGCGCCGCAGTGCCTCCAGGTGGCGTCCCCGCGCGATGAACCGGACGTCTTGTCCGGCCGCGGCGAGACGGCCGCCGAAGTAGCCGCCGATGCCGCCGGCTCCAACCACCGCTACTTTCACGGACTTCCCCGTTTCTCTGCGATGCGCCAAGCGGGCGCCCGAGGGGCACGCGCCTTGGAGGCCGGATCGCCCCCACACACGAGAACAATACAGAACGCTCGCTTTGTTTTGCTAGTGGTTTTCGCCCACTCCAGAAGAGAGCGAGCGAGTTGCCCCGTCAGACCTGCTCGGCCAGGACGCCCGCGAGGATCAGACGCCAGATCCGCTCCAGTCGCTGGCCGGCGCTGCGGGACACGCCGACCTGCGCACCGATACCGACCCTGACCTGCGATTCCGCACCGGCGAGCAGATATACGACCAGGTCCGCCATCCCCTGCCGGACCTCCTCGATCAGGGCCGAGTGCCCACCCGCGCCCCCCAGGGACAGCTGGTCGCGCACCGCCGGGAGCCAGACGTCCACCCACCGCCCCCCGCCGCCGGGACGCTCCCTGGCGAGCCGCACGCAGGACCGTACGACGAGGTCCTCCTCGAGCAGCCCCACGAGCCCGACGGTCAGTTCGACGACCGCCTCGAAGCCGGGGGCGCGCCCGTCCGACAGGCGCTCCACCAGGGCCTTCGTGATCGCCAGGCCCTCTTCCTCCACGGCGTCCGCGAGAGTCGCCTTGGCAGGGAAATGAAAGGTCAGCGCCCCCATCGAGACGTCCGCCAGCTCACTGATGTGCGACAGCCTGGCACCTTCGTAGCCGGCCACGTCGAACTCCGCCGCCGCCGCCCGGACAAGCGCGCCGCGCGTCCGCACGGCCCTCCCCTGGATCGCCATCCACCTGACCCCCTACCTCGCTGCCGGCCCCCCGTCTCTCATTCCAAAAAACATAGCAAACGTTCTCTACTTTCTGACCCCTGGTGCGTCATTGACGGAAAAGCGATCGGAGGTGAGCACGGACGATGGGACAGGAACGCCTTCGGGGGCGGCCGGGAGACCCCGGCCGCCCCCGAAAGGAGACGCTTTTCCCCGACGACCGGCCTACAAGGCGCTGGCCCCGCCGTCCACGGCCATAGCGGTGCCCGTGACGAAGGAGGAACGGTCGCTGCACAGCCAGACCGCGGCCTGGGCGATCTCGGACGGCGCGGACATCCGGTGCTGCATCGAGTGGGAGAGGAAGGTTTCCTCCAGCGCCGGGTGCGCGTCGAGGACCCCGTCCATCATCTCGGTCCGGGTGCAGCCCACGACGAGCGCGTTGACGCGGATCCCCTGGCGGGCGTAGTCCTGCGCGGCCGCCTTGGTCAGCCCGATCACCGCGTGCTTGGCGGCGACGTACGCGGCCGAGGCACCGGTGGCCTTCAGGCCGGCCACGCTGGAGGTGTTGACGATCGAGCCGCCCGAACCGGATGCGAGCATCACCGGCACCTGGTGGCGCAGGCAGTTCCACACCCCGCGCAGATTGACCCCGACGGTCCGCTCGTAGACCTCGTCGTCGATCTCGTGCAGGGGTTTCCCCGCCGTCGCGTAACCGGCGTTGTTGAAGGCCGCGTCGAGGCCGCCGAAGGCGTCCACCGCGGTCGCCACGGCACGTTCCACATCGCGGGAGGACTCCACGTCGGCGGGGGCGGCGACGGCCCGGCCGCCCGCTGCGCGAATCTCGTCGACCAGGACGTCGAGCCGGTCCTTCCGCCGGGCGACGAGGACCACGGCGGCCCCCTCCGCGGCGAACAACCGGGCGGCCGCCTCCCCGATGCCGCTCGATGCCCCCGTGACCATGGCCACCTTGCCGCTCAGCAACTTCTCACCGCTCATGTGCTCGCAACGCCCCTTTGCCGTACCGGTCTTCAATGCGCCGACGCGGAGGCGGCGGCCTCCTTGTCGAGGATCTGCAGCAGCTCCGCGTCGACGGAGTGCAGCGAGTCCACCACGTGCCGGACCCCCGCCTCCCGCATCAACTGCCCCTGGAAGCTGTGCTCGAAGCCGCTCGGGTGCCCGACGAACGCCATCCCGAGCCGCCCGGCCTCCTCCCCCACCCGGGCCACGTCGTCGAGGACGAGCACCCGGTCGTGCGCGAGTCCGAACTCGGCTGCGATCTCGCGCAGTCCGGGCCGGCAGGAGTCGGTGCAGAGGTAGCCGGGGCCGTCGAAGAGGTCGGCGTGCGCGCCGAGGAAGGTGTCGAAGTGGTCCTTGGCGAGGCCGCCGTAGCAGACGACTCCGAGCCCCGCCGCCCGCAGCCGTCCGAGGAGCTCGAGGGCCCCGTCGCTCACTCGTACCGGATGCGCGGCCACGTACGCCGCCCGCTCCTCGAAGTACTCCTCCAGCGCCTGCGCGCCGGTCATGGTGCCGCCGATCGCCTCCGCGAGCAGCCGGCCGGCGATGGCGCGCGGCTGCGAGAAGATGCTGCGCTCGATGTCGGCCGTGTACGCGCAGCCGCGGCTGACGAGGAAGTGGTGGATGACCGGACTGAAGGTGTCCTCCAGCACGACCCCGTCGATGTTGACGGCCGCGAGGCGCAGATGGGCGAGCGGTTGAAGCATGTGGATCCCCCGTGATGGGCTGGTTGTCGGAACGAGGTCGTGCGGGTCGGGTCCGGTCAGAATGCCCAGAGGCTGCGCTGCCTGGGGACTCGGGCCTGGATCTCGGCCGGGGCCGCGACCGGGATCTCGGCCGGGGCCGCCGCCGGGGCCGCGACCGGCGGCCTGGCGTTGCGCAGGAACGCCGGGACCGGGGTCGCGGTGACAAGAGCGCTGAAGGCGCGGACGCCGTTCTGCTCGGCGTGGACGCGCACCCGGTCACCGACGGCTTCGGCCTGGATCCAGCAGGGCGCGTCGAACTCCACGTACTGCGCGAAGGAGACGTCCATCGCGGTGGCGATCACCGGCCGCTTCCCGGCCGCGGCGTGCGTGGCCTGCCGGGCTGCTTCGAGGAGCAGCATGCCGGGCGCGTGGTCGACCGGGTGGTCGAACAGGAACGGGTGGGAGTGGTCGGCGCGGAGCTGAGTGCGCTGCGGTGCGTTGGTGGGCGAGAGCACCACGTCGGCGAAGCGCGAGCGGGCGACCCGGCTGGGTGCCAGCGGCGGGGCCAGCGGAACGGCCCGCCGGACCGCCTCCGCGATGTCGGCGTAGGGGCCGCGCAGGCGCGGGTAGACGGTGGGCGAGAGGTTGGAGAAGGCGGTCTCCACCCAGCCCAGCCGGACCCCGTCGACGGTCATCTCGACCCGCATCCGCACGGAGGCGAGCCGTCCGCCGCGGCGGACGACGTCCGAGCAGCGGATGTCCATCTCGACCTCGGCCGCCTCGGTCTTGGCGATCAGGGGGGCGGGGTCGATCTCGTAGCGGAAGGTGCTCCACGTCTGGCGGTGGCCGAAAGGCACGTCGTAGGCGACGTGGCTGAGCAACGGGACGGTCTGCCGTACGGATTCGGCGATGAACAACGGGTCGTGATAGCCGTTCACCGGCTCGTAGAAGGCGTGGTCGACGGGCCAGCGAGCGGTGACCCGGAACCGGTCGGGCTCAACCGGGAACCACCCGGTCAGCAGCACTTCGGACTGCACCGTCTTGTGGACGAACTCCCCGGGAACCGAGGTGGCGAGCAGGGCGTGCAGGTCGTTTGGGTTGGCTCTGGCGATGGTGACGGACATCTGGGATCCCCCCGAGAAGCAGACGCTGTTCCAGCCACGAAAATAAAGAATGCTCGTTTTGTTTTGAGTAAATAGATGGCAAAGGAAAGACCATCACTTCACCAAGCAAGGGTGCCCAGGAGCATCCTTTTCCGGTCAAGGCGACTGATAGCATCCGACTCCGCCTTGCCCGATCCTCCCGCACACTCCCCTCAACACAGGGGGAGTGGCACCACTGGCAATCCTTACGTAACATAAGAAATGTTCTGTTTGTTCTAGGAGGCATCGTGGTGCAGCGGCCGAAGCAGGAACGGGCCATCCAGACCCGCAAGGAGATCCTCCGGGCTGCGGCCGTCGTCTTCGACAAGGTGGGGTTCGCCGGCGCGAGCATCAACCGCATCCTCGCGGAAGCCGACCTCACGGCCGGCGCCCTGTACTTCCACTTCAAGTCCAAGGAAGACCTGGCCCGCGCGGTCATGAACGCGCAGCCCGACTCGATCATCCCCTGGCTCTCCTCCGAGGGTCTCCAGCGCCTGGTCGACATCACCCTGGTCTGGGCCCACCAGCTCCAGACCGACGTCCTCCTGCGGGCGGGCGTACGCCTCACCAACGAGCAGGGCGCCTTCGGCTCCCGCGACATCGCCCCGTACCAGGACTGGAGCCGCATCATGGCCGACTGTCTGCGGGTCGCCATCGAGAAGGGCGAACTCCAGGCGGGCATCGACCCCGCGGAACTGGCCGAGTTCGTGGTCGAGGCGTGTACGGGCATGCAGACCTACTCGGCTGTCGCCAGCGAGGACCGGGCCGACCTGTACGACCGCGTCATCCGCATGTGGCGCCTCCTCATGCCGGGCATCGCCGTCCCGACCGTCATCGCCCGCACCGAGGTGAACCCGGCCCGCGCGAAGGCCGCCCTCCTGGACGCGATGAACTCGGCGGCAACGCTGGGAGCCCCCTCCGCGGACACGCCCTGAACCAGCGGCTGCTCCGCCTGAACCCTCCACGAACGGCCCGACGCCGTCATCGACGGGTCGCAGGCGTCCGCGAGCGGTAGAGACCAGGCGCGTACGGCTCTCTGCCGCATTTCCCTGAGGGACCGGTAGAACCGGTGATGCACGGTGGACGCAGCTCACACGAGGTGAAACCTTCCTGCGACCACGGGCAGTGGTGGGGCGGGTGGGACTCGAACCCACGGCCGACGGATTATGAGTCCGCTGCTCTAACCGGCTGAGCTACCGCCCCTTCACGGCGTGGCGCGTACATGTGTGCGCGCCGTCT
The DNA here is from genome assembly GCF_042730015.1 of Streptomyces sp. NPDC059957. Taxonomy (NCBI): domain Bacteria; kingdom Bacillati; phylum Actinomycetota; class Actinomycetes; order Kitasatosporales; family Streptomycetaceae; genus Streptomyces; species Streptomyces sp. NPDC059957. The sequence continues at coordinate 59,715 of NZ_JBHWMB010000036.1, forward strand.
GCCGCAGCATAGCCGCTCATACGATCTCCTGCCTCGGATGCCTCGCATGATCGGCTTCGCCTGCCCAGAGAGACCGCATCGGGCCCTGTCCGGTTGCGCGCGGAGGGCAGAAAAAAGAAAAAGGACCCACTTGGGGTCCTCGTCCTTCTTGCTCCCCCGACTGGACTCGAACCAGTAACCTGCCGATTAACAGTCGGCTGCTCTGCCAATTGAGCTACAGGGGATTGCGCTCCCCCGACTGGACTCGAACCAGTAACCTGCCGATTAACAGTCGGCTGCTCTGCCAATTGAGCTACAGGGGATTGCTGCGTTGCACCGAACGGCCCACCTCTGGCCTTGGCCAGGGGGCGAGCGCCCGTTGCGAGTCATAGATTAGCGCAAGCAGGGGGGTGCTCCGCCAATCGGTATCGCCAGCGGGCCGGGCACCACACGACGAAGGGTGGCAGGCATGCGGTACAAGGTCACGTTCGCGGTCGGGCTGGCCCTCGGGTACGTGCTCGGGACCCGGGCCGGACGCGAGCGGTATGAACAGTTGAAGAAGTCCGCGCGAGAGTTCGCGCAGAACCCCGCGGTCCGCAACGCGGCCGAGAGCGCTGGTCAGAGCGGTCGGGAGTTCGCCGGCAAGGCGTACGCCGCGGTGAGCGACAAGGTGGGCGACGCGATGCCGGACGCACTGGCCGGACGCGTACGGGGCTTGCGGGCGCGGGCCGGCGGCGGTGGCGCGGGCGAGGACGACTGGGGCACCAGCAACACCTGACCGGCCCGGTCCGGAGCGCGGGTCCCTCCTGCGAGGGCCCCGCACCGGGGCCCCGCCCGGCCCCGCCCGGTCGCCTGCGCGGGGTCCAGTCCGGTCCCGCACGAGGGGCGGAGCGGGTCCCGGGCACGCCGGGGCGGTCGAGTCCGCCCCCGCGTGCGGCAGAATTCTCCGCATGGGGATAGTCGCCGGGCTGGACAGCTCTTCCGCGTTCACACGCATCGTCGTCTGTGACACCGAGACGGGCGCCGTGCTGCGCCAGGGGTACGCCCCTCATCCGCAGCCCACCGGCGAGGCGGTGCCGCACGAGACCGATCCACAGGCCTGGCTGCTCTCGCTCGGCGAGGCCGCCGGCGGCGGCCTCCTCGAAGGTGTGCAGGCCATCGGGGTCTCCGCGCAGCAGCACGGCCTGCTGCCGCTGGACGCGCAGGGCGGCCTCGTGCGTCCCGCCCTGATCGGCAACGACAAGCGCGGACAGGCCGCAGCCGCCGAGCTGATCGAGGCCTTCGGCGGCCGGCAGGCCTGGGCCGAGGCCGTCGGCTCCGTCCCCCATTCGGCGCAGCCCGTGGCGAAGCTCGCCTGGCTGGCCCGTACCGAGCCCGAGGCGGCCCGGCGGGTGGCCGTGCTGATGTCCCCGCACGACTGGCTGGTGTGGCAGCTCCTGGGCCGCCCGGCCCGGCGCACCACCGACCGCGGCGGCGCCTCCGGCACCGGCTACTGGTCGGCGGCCACCGGCGCCTACCGCCCCGACCTGGTCGAGCTCGCGCTGGGGCACCGGGCGCTGCTCCCCGAGGTGCTCGGCCCGGCCGAAGCCGCCGGGACCACGCCCGAGGGGCTGCTGATCTCCGCCGGCACCGGCGAGACCATGGCGGCCGCGCTCGGGCTGGGCATGGGACCGGGCGACGCCGTGGTCTCGCTGGGCGCGTCCGGATCGGTGATGGCCGTGCACCACGAGGCGCTGTCGGAGCCGGGCGGGCTGATCACCTCCCTCGCCGACGCCACCGGGCTGCACCTGCCGGTGGTGAACACCCTGAACGCCGTACGGGCCCTGCGCGGCACCGCCGAACTGCTGGGCACCGATCTGGACGGGCTGAGCGAGCTCGCGCTGAAGTCGACCCCGGGCGCGCACGGACTCGTGCTCCTGCCGTACCTGGAGGGTGAGCGGACGCCGAACCTGCCGCACGCCGCCGGGACCCTGTCGGGGCTGCGCCGGGACTCCATGAAGCCCGAGCACCTCGCGCGGGCCGCCTTCGAGGGCATGCTGTGCGGGCTGGTGGACGCGCTCGACGTGCTGCGCAGCCGCGGCGTGGAGATCCGCCGGGTGTTCCTGCTCGGCGCCGCCGCGGAACTGCCGGCCGTACAGGCCTTCGCGCCGGGGCTGTTCGGGACGCAGGTCCTCGTACCGGCGCCGGCGGACTACGCGGCCCTGGGCGCGGCCCGGCAGGCCGCGTGGGCGCTCGGCCTGGCGCAGGGCGGCGCGGCCTCGAAGACCCCGCCGGTGTGGCCGGCGCCCGCGGCGCAGCTGTTCGAGCCGGACGAGGAGTACCCGGCCTGGCAGGGTGCGCGCCAGCAGTACGTCGCGACCCGGGACCAGATCCACCCCGGGGCGTTCTAGCGGCCGACCGGCCGGCCGGGGCTCAGCCCAGTTGCGCCTTGACGTGCTCGACGACCGCCTGGAACTCCTTCGTGGGCGAGAAGTCGAGGTACTCGGTGTCCTCCAGGGCGACCGGGGCGTGGCCGGGCGGCCAGTAGCAGGCCTCCCCGGCCGAGTAGACCTGGTCCCCGTCCTTCGTGTGCATCATGATCCGGCCCTTGATCACGTAGGCGTAGTGCGGGCACGGACACAGGTCGTCGGGCAGGCCCTTGAACGCCGGGGTCATGTCCACACCCTTGTCGAAGCGCCCGAAGGCGACGGAGAAACCGCCGCCGAGCTCCAGCACGCGCAGTTCGGCGCCGTTGCCCTCGAAGAGGACGGGGATCTGCTCCCGTTTGGCTGCCGTCATGGTTCCTCCACGGCTGATCCGTCCCGAGATCTCCCCTCCCCCATCGTCCTCCCGGCACCGGCCGTCGGCTCGGCGGCGGCCGGTGCGCGCACCGGCCTACGCCCTCCCGCGAGCGGCCTACTCCTTTTGACCGGCCTTTACGAAAAGCGGTGGGTTCCGGCCCCTGGTTGGCAGAAGATGGAGTGAACCCCCTCGATCATGCCGACCGGAGCCTGCGCGTGCTCATACGACTTCTGCGGACCCATCTGGGCCCGTACCGGAAACCGATCGCCGTGCTGGTCCTCCTGCAGCTCCTGCAGACCAGTGCGAGCCTCTACCTGCCCACGCTGAACGCCGACATCATTGACAACGGTGTCGTCAACGGCGACACCGGCTACATCCTGCGTTTCGGCGCGCTGATGCTCGGCGTCTCGCTGGTCCAGCTCGTCTGCAACGTCGGCGCCGTCTACTACGGGGCCCGCACCGCCGCGGCCTTCGGCCGGGACGTCCGGGCCGGCGTCTTCGACCGCGTGCAGAGCTTCTCCGCGCGCGAGCTCGGCCACTTCGGCGCCCCGTCGCTGATCACCCGTACGACGAACGACGTGCAGCAGATCCAGATGCTCGTGCTGATGACCTTCACGCTGATGGTCTCCGCGCCGATCATGTGCGTCGGCGGCATCTTCATGGCGCTCTCGCTGGACGTGAAGCTCTCCGGCGTGCTGCTCGCCGTGGTCCCGATCCTCGGCCTGTCGGTCGGCGCGATCGTGCTGAAGACCCGCCCGCTGTTCCGTGCCATGCAGACGCGCCTGGACACGGTCAACCGGGTCCTGCGCGAGCAGATCACCGGCAACCGGGTGATCCGCGCCTTCATCCGCGACGACTACGAGAAGGAACGCTTCCGCGAGGCCAACGCCGACCTCACCGGCGTCTCGCTGGCGGCCGGCAAGCTGCTCGCGCTGATGTTCCCGACCGTGATCGTGGTCGTGAACATCTCCAGCGTCGCCGTCGTCTGGTTCGGCGCGATGCGCATCGACTCCGGCAGTATGGAGATCGGCCAGCTGACGGCCTTCCTCGCCTACCTGATGCAGATCGTCATGTCCGTGATGATGGCCACCTTCATGTTCATGATGGTGCCGCGCGCCGAGGTCTGCGCCGAGCGCGTCCAGGAGGTCCTGGACACCGACTCCAGCGTGGTCCCGCCCACCGACCCGATCCGCGAGCTCGCCCGCCACGGCCTGCTGGAGCTGCGCGGCGCCGACTTCCGCTACCCGGGCGCCGAGGCCTCCGTACTGCGCGGGGTCGACCTCGTGGCCCGTCCCGGCGAGACCACCGCGGTGATCGGCTCGACCGGCAGCGGCAAGTCCACGCTGCTGGGGCTGATCCCCCGGCTGTTCGACGCCACCGGCGGCGACGTGCTCGTCGACGGCGAGGACGTACGGCGCCTCGACCCGGAGCTGCTCGCCAGGACGGTCGGCATGGTGCCGCAGAAGCCGTACCTCTTCTCCGGGACCGTCGCCAGCAACCTGCGTTACGGGCGCCCCGACGCCACCGACGAGGAGCTGTGGCACGCGCTGGACGTCGCACAGGCCAAGGGCTTCGTGTCCGAGCTGGAGGGCGGGCTCGAAGCGCCGATCACCCAGGGCGGCACCAACGTCTCCGGCGGCCAGCGCCAGCGGCTCGCCATCGCGCGCACGCTCGTACAGCGCCCGGAGATCTACCTGTTCGACGACTCCTTCTCGGCCCTGGACTACGCCACGGACGCGGCGCTGCGCTCCGCGCTGGCCCGCGAGACCGAAGAGGCGACCGTGGTCATCGTCGCCCAGCGGGTCTCCACCATCCGCGACGCGGACCGGATCATCGTCCTCGACGAGGGGCAGGTGGTGGGCGAGGGGCGCCATCACGAGCTGATGGCCGGCAATGAGACCTACCGGGAGATCGTGCTCTCCCAGCTGACGGAAGCGGAGGCGGCGTGAGCGGGCCCGGAGGACGGATGATGATGGGACCGCCGACGACGCGGTCCATGGACTTCAAGGGCTCGGGCAAGCGGCTGCTGAGCGCGCTGGCGCGCGACCGGGCCAAGCTGTGGGGCATGGTCCTCGCGGTCGTCGGCAGCGTCGCCGCGTCGGTGACCGGGCCCAAGATCCTCGGCGAGGCCACCGACCTGGTGTTCGCGGGGATCGTCGGCCGGAACTTCGACAAGGGCCTCACCAAGCAGCAGGCGCTGGACACTCTGCGCGCCAGGGGCGAGGGCGGGATGGCGGACATGCTGTCCGGCACCGCCTTCACCCCGGGCAAGGGCATCGACTTCGGCGCGGTCGGGACGGTGGCGCTGTGGGCGCTGGCCGTCTTCACGGTCGCCGGTCTGCTGATGCTGGTCGCCACCCGGCTGTCGAACCACATCATGAACGGCACCGTCTACCGGATGCGCGAGGAGCTCCAGGCGAAGCTGTCGCGGCTGCCGCTGTCCTACTTCGACCAGCAGAAGCGCGGCGAGGTGCTCAGCCGGGCCACGAACGACATCGACAACATCGGGCAGACGATCCAGCAGACGATGGGTCAGCTGCTCAACTCGCTCCTGACGATCGTCGGCGTGCTGGCGATGATGTTCTGGATCTCGCCGGTGCTGGCGCTGGTCGCGCTGGTGACCATCCCGGTGTCCGCCTACGTGGCCGCGAAGATCGGCAAGAAGTCGCAGCCGCAGTTCGTGGCGCAGTGGAAGTCCACGGGCACCCTGAACGCGCACGTCGAGGAGATGTACTCGGGCCACACGCTGGTCAAGGTCTTCGGCCGGCAGAAGGAGTCGGCGGCCCTGTTCGCCGAGCAGAACGAGGCCCTGTACCGGGCCTCCTTCAAGGCGCAGCTGGTCAGCGGGATCATGCAGCCGGTGATGCTGTTCATCTCGAACATCAACTACGTGCTCGTCGCGGTCGTCGGCGGTCTGAAGGTCGCCTCCGGCACCCTGTCGATCGGTGACGTGCAGGCCTTCATCCAGTACTCGCGCCAGTTCTCGATGCCGCTCACGCAGGTCGCCTCCATGGCGAACCTGGTGCAGTCCGGCGTCGCCTCCGCGGAGCGGGTCTACGAGCTGCTGGACGCGCCGGAGCAGGAGGCGGACGCGGAGGTTCCGGAGCGTCCGGAGAACCTGCGCGGGCAGGTCACCTTCGACAAGGTCGCCTTCCGCTACGAGCCCGACAAGCCGCTGATCGAGAACCTCTCGCTGAGCGTGGACCCCGGGCACACGGTCGCGATCGTCGGCCCGACGGGCGCCGGCAAGACCACGCTGGTCAACCTGCTGATGCGGTTCTACGAGGTCACGGGCGGGGAGATCGCCCTCGACGGGGTGGACATCGCGAAGATGACCCGCGAGGGACTGCGCGGCGGCATCGGCATGGTGCTCCAGGACACCTGGCTGTTCGGCGGCACCATCGCGGAGAACATCGCCTACGGGGCCGCGCGCGAGGTCACGCGCGCCGAGGTCGAGGAGGCCGCGCGGGCGGCCCACGCCGACCGGTTCATCCGCACCCTGCCCGAGGGCTACGACACGGTGCTGGACGACGAGGGCGCCGGCGTCAGCGCGGGCGAGAAGCAGCTGATCACCATCGCGCGGGCGTTCCTGTCCGACCCGGTGATCCTGGTGCTCGACGAGGCGACGAGCTCGGTGGACACCCGTACCGAGGTGCTGATCCAGAAGGCGATGGCGCGCCTCGCGCACGGCCGTACGTCCTTCGTGATCGCGCACCGGCTGTCCACGATCCGCGACGCCGACCTGATCCTGGTGATGGAGAGCGGCTCGATCGTGGAACAGGGCACGCACGGGGAGCTGTTGCTCGCGGGCGGCGCGTACGCGCGGCTGTACGCGGCGCAGTTCGCGCAGGCGGTGGCCGAGGTCGACTAGGTCGGGCCGTGGGGCCGTTCGGGGCTGCGGCCCTGTGGCCGGTACCGGCAGGGGCGCCCTTCGGGGCGCCCCTTTTCCGTCGGTCCGGACCCGCGTCAGTCCAGATAGCCGCGCAGCTGGTCCGCGAAGGCGTGGTCGCGGAGCTTGTTGAGGGTCTTGGACTCGATCTGCCGGATCCGCTCACGGGTCACCCCGAAGATCCGCCCGATCTCCTCCAGGGTTCGCGGCCGCCCGTCGGCGAGCCCGTAGCGGAGCTGGACGACTTTGCGCTCCCGCTCCCCGAGGGTGGAGAGGACCGCTTCGAGGTGCTCTCGGAGCAGGAAGAACGCGGCCGATTCGACCGGGGAGGCGGCGTCCCCGTCCTCGATGAGGTCGCCGAGCGCGACGTCGTCCTCCTCGCCCACGGGTGCGTGCAGCGAGACCGGTTCCTGCGCGAGGCGCAGCACCTCCAGGACCCGCTCGGGGGTCAGCTCCAGGTGGACGGCGACCTCTTCGGCGGTGGGCTCGTACCCCCGCTCCTGGAGCATGCGGCGCTGGACGCGCACGACGCGGTTGATCAGTTCGACGACGTGGACGGGGACCCGGATGGTGCGGGCCTGGTCGGCCAGCGCCCGGGACATGGCCTGGCGGATCCACCAGGTGGCGTAGGTGGAGAACTTGTAGCCGCGGGCGTAGTCGAACTTCTCGACGGCGCGGATCAGTCCGAGGTTCCCCTCCTGGACCAGGTCGAGCATGGTGAGCCCGCGGCCGACGTAGCGCTTGGCCACGGAGACGACGAGCCGCAGGTTCGACTCGATGAGGCGGCGTTTGGCCATCCGGCCCATGACCACGAGCTTGTCGAGGTCGAGGGTGAGCTGCAGGTCGAGCGGGGCTCCGCTGCCGAGCTTCTCCTCCGCGAACAGGCCCGCTTCCACGCGCCGCGCGAGCTCGACCTCCTCGACGGCGGTGAGCAGCGGGATCCTGCCTATCTCGCGCAGGTACTGCCGGAAGAGGTCGGCGGACGGTCCCGCCCCGCCGGAGCCTTCCGCCGGGCGCTTGCGCGGCGCGGGCACCTTCTCCAGCAGCTCCGGGCCCTCCAACTCCTCAGCCTCTTCGGCCCCTTCGGCCTCCTCCTCGCGCATGGCGTCGGCCTCGGCCTCGGGCTCTTCGGCCGCGGGCACTTCGGCGGGCGGGCTGACGGTGACGGTCAGGCTCTGGGTCTGCACGGGGGCGACCTCCACAGGGCTCCGAGGACGGGTGCACCGCACCTCAGTGTGGGGTACGACACATCGCTGCCACGAGGGGCGTGCGACCACTTTCTGAATCGAATACGTGACCCATGGTTACCATTCCTGGCGATGCTGGCCAGTGCCGGCCTGATCGCCGTGTACCGGGTTGCCCGGTTGTCTCCCCGAACGGTTTTGGGGGACGGGGAACAGCGCGAGTTGGTCGCTTCGGCCCCGGCAGGTCTTGTCACCCGGGTGGGGTGTGCCTGTGGTCCTGGGCGGGCTCGCGGTCCCGCGTGCCCTCGGTACGGTGACGGTCTGGCCGGTAGCTCTCCGCGCGACGATCCTCTGGTCGCGTGCGGTCACACCTGGCCGACGCCGTGTCCCGTGTCCGAGGGCACGTCTGCCGATCGCCACCGCCGCCGCATGGTGGCCGGTAACGAGAGCGGTCTTCGATTGCTGCTGGAGCGGCTGCTTCCAATGCTGGGCTCCCCAGCGGGAGGTGTACGCAGGGTCGACCGCGACCACGATCAGGCCGGCATGGTGGGCCATGCCGGCAAGCCGGTCGCGGAACTTCGCCGTGGGCAGTCCGGCGACAGTTCGCCCGGAAGGTCTTACCGCGTTTGCCGCGTCCCATCGTCTCGCGGCCGGTGGCGCGGGCGTCGGCGAAACCGAGGTTCTCGATAGCGAAACCGGCGCAGCCGTGCTGGTGCGCGAGGTGGATGAGTTCGCTGATCGCCTGCCGGAGGCGCCCGTCACGCCGAGATGTGGGGCCGCTGAGGTCGGTGGTGACGGTGATGGGCCGGCCGACGGGGTTGCCGTGGATGTCGACGACGCAGGCGGCGAGGTGCCCGGCGTTGAGGTCCACGGCGAGGAGCCGGACGCCGGTTGCAGCCAGCTCTGCAGGGGTGGGGAGAGGTGTTCCCGGGGTGGACCAGGAAGCGTCGAGGTACCAGCGTCCGCGATCGGGATCGCACACGAGGTCGTAGCGCACTGAGCGGTTGGCTGTGATCCGGTCCAGCCATTCGCCTTGGCGGTGGTTGAAGGTGACGGTGCAGGCGAGTCGGTAGCGGCCCCGGGGTGCGTTCGCGAGGTGCCTGAGCGGTTCGGGCAGGACGATCGTGACCGTTCCGTCAGCAGGGTCGACGGCGATCGTGTAGTTCCCGTACGGCGCACCGGACTCCCCGTCGGCGGTGAGGAACATGCGCCGCGCGTCCCACCGCTCCCGCCACTGCCGCTCGGTGAGCCCGGCGTCAGCGAGGTTGTGCCTGTTCTTCGCGAGACGGCGCCCGCCAACCACAATTGCCGGATGCCCGGCCTCGATCCGCCGCTCCACCCCCGCCAGGCGCGCGGTGAGGACCTGCAACCGGCTCTGCTTCTGCGCCCGCTCGGGCCGGCTCGGGTAACCGCGAACACCGCCCACACGCTGACCACACGGCACTGCCAACCGTCTATTTGACCGCACGTCGATGGCACCACACGTTCACCCAAACGAGCCATCCAGGGTCACACGGGCTCCACGCGGACCGCGCAGACCTTGAACTCCGGCATCCGGGAGACCGGGTCCAGCGCCGGGTTGGTCAGGGTGTTGGCGCGGCCCTCGCCCGGCCAGTGGAAGGGCATGAACACGGTGTCCGCGCGGATCGTGTCCGTGATGCGGGCCGGGGCGACCGCGCGGCCGCGGCGGGAGGTGACCGCGAGGGGGGTTCCGTCGACCGCGCCGATGCGGGCCGCGAGGCGGGGGTGGAGTTCCACGAAGGGGCCGGGGGCGGCTTCGTTGAGCTCGTCCACCCGGCGGGTCTGCGCGCCCGACTGGTACTGGGCGACGACCCGGCCGGTGGTGAGGAGGAGCGGGTACTCGGCGTCCGGGACCTCGGCGGCGTCGCGGTGGGTGACGGGCACGAAGCGGGCCCGGCCGTCCTCGGTGGCGAAGCGGTCCAGGAAGAGGCGCGGGGTGCCGGGATGGGGCCCGGCGGCGGAACCGGGCTCCGCCGTCCGTGCGGGAGCGGGGCAGGGCCAGAAGACGCCCTGTTCCGCTTCGATGCGGGCGTACGTGATGCCCGAGTAGTCCGCCGGGCCGCCCGCCGAGGCGCGGCGCAGCTCCTCGAAGACCTCCTCGGCGTCGGTCGGGAAGGCCTTCGGCATGCCCAGCCGGGTGGCCAGGCCGTGCAGGACCTCCAGGTCGGAGCGGACCCCCGGCGGCGGGGTGAGGGCCCGGCGGCGGAGCAGGACGCGGCCCTCCAGGTTGGTGGTGGTGCCGGTCTCCTCCGCCCACTGGGTGACCGGGAGCACCACGTCGGCCAGGGCCGCCGTCTCGGACAGGACCACGTCGGCGACGGCCAGGAAGTCCAGGGAGCGGATGCGCTCCTCGATGTGGCCGGCGCGGGGGGCCGAGACCACCGGGTTGGAGCCCATCAGGAGGAGGGCCTTGACGTCCGAGCCGAGCGCGTCGAGGAGTTCGTACGCGCTGCGGCCCGGGCCGGGGAGGGTGTCGGGGTCGATCCCCCAGACCCCGGCGACGTGGGCCCGGGCCGCCGGGTCGGTCAGCTTGCGGTAGCCGGGGAGCTGGTCGGCCTTCTGGCCGTGTTCGCGGCCGCCCTGGCCGTTGCCCTGACCGGTGAGGCAGCCGTAGCCGGAGAGCGGCCGGCCGGCCCGGCCGGTGGCGAGGCAGAGGTTGATCCAGGCCCCGACGGTGTCGACACCCTTGGACTGCTGCTCGGGGCCGCGTGCGGTGAGCACCATCGCGGATTCGGGGGCGCAGAACATCGCCACCGCCTCGCGGAGCTTCGGCACCGGCACGCCGGTGATGCGCTCCACCAGCTCCGGCCAGTGCGCCATCGCGCCGGCCCGGGCCTCCTCCCAGCCCGTGGTGCGCTCCGCGATGAACTCCTCGTCGGTGTGCCCGCCCGCCACCACCAGGTGCAGCAGGCCGAGCGCCAGCGCCAGGTCCGTGCCGGGGCGCGGGGCCAGGTGCAGGTCGGCCTGTTCGGCGGTGCGCGTGCGGCGCGGGTCCACCACGATGAGCGTGCCGCCGTTCTCGCGGAGCTCCCGGAAGAAGCGCAGGGCCGGCGGCATGGTGTCGGCGGGGTTGGAGCCGACGAGGATGACGCAGCCGGTCCGGGGGATGTCCTCCAGCGGGAAGGGCAGCCCCCGGTCGAGCCCGAAGGCCCGCTGGTGCGCGGCGGCGGCCGAGGACATGCAGAACCGGCCGTTGTAGTCGATCTGCGAGGTCCCCAGCGCGATGCGGGCGAACTTCCCGAGGGCGTACGCCTTCTCGTTGGTCAGCCCGCCGCCGCCGAACACCCCGACCGCGTCGGCCCCGTACGACCGCCGCGTGCGGGCGAGGCCCTCGGCGACGGCGTCGAGGGCCTCCTCCCAGGTGGCCGGTTCCAGCCGCCCGGCGTGGGTGCGGACGAGCGGCTCGGTGAGGCGCACCCGGGAGGAGAGCACGGCGGGGGCGGTGCGGCCCTTGCCGCACAGCGCGCCCCGGTTCACGGGGAAGTCGGCACGCTCCTCCACCGCCACGCCGCCGACCGCTCCCGGTTCGGGGCGCAGGTTCATGCCGCACTGCAGCGCGCAGTACGGACAGTGCGTGGCGGTGGCGGAGTCCGAGGTGTGCATGGAGCCCAGCGTGCGTCGGCGGTGTTACGCGGGCCGCCGCGCCGCGTTACAAGTCCGCGTGCTCTGCCTCAGCGCGCCCCGGTGGCTCCGGTGAGGCCCTGCGCAGCGGGGGCCGGTCGAGGATCTCGACGTACACGATCCGTCCGTCGACGACGTCGAGGATCAGCATGCCCCGCCCGGGGAAGACCTCGCGTACGAGGGGTGCGTCGTGGTCCACGGGGCGGACCGTAGCCCGGCGCCCCGGCGGCGGGCACCCGAATATCCGCCGGGGTGCCGGGGCCGGGTCACTGGCCCGTCAGGTACTTCACCGTGAGGCCGGCCGTCCAGCCGCCGTCGACGGCGAGCTCGGCTCCGGTCATGTAGCTCGCGGCGTCCGAGAGGAGGAAGGCGACGGCGGCGGCGATCTCCTCGGGGAGGCCGACGCGGCCGAGGGGGGCGCCGGGGTAGTTGCCCTCGCCCGCCTGGATGCCGACCGGGGCCGTCATGGGGGTGAGCGTCATGCCGGGGTGTACGGAGTTCACGCGGATCCGGGATTCCGCGAGCTCCACCGCGCCGATCTTCGACAGTCCGCGCACGCCCCACTTGGAGGCTCCGTAGCCGGCGGTCAGGGCGAGGCCGGTGAGGCCGGCGGCGGAGGAGATGTTGACGATGGAGCCGCCGCCGTTCTCCCGCATCAGCGGGATGGCGGCCTTGATGCCGATGAAGACGCCGACGAGGTTGATCTCGACGACCTTGCGGAAGTGCTCGACGCTCTCGTGCTCCAGGAACTGGCCGGTGGCGATGCCGGCGTTGTTGACCAGACCGTCGATGCGGCCGAACTCGGCGAGGGCGAAGGCGAGGGCCGCGTCCCAGTCGGATTCGCTGGTGACGTCGTGGCGCAGGAAGCGCGCCGCGTCGCCGAGCTCGGCCGCCTTCTCGGCGCCCTCGGCCTCCAGGACGTCGGTGATCAGCACCTTGCCGCCGCCGTCCACAACGGCCTGCGCGGCCGCCGCGCCGAGGCCGCGGGCCCCGCCGGTGATGACGACGACCTTGCCGCTCAGATCCACAACAGCCACGGTTCCACACCCCTGACGCTTACGACTGATTGCCATATGCCTAATCGGCATATGGTGACGGTCGCGTCAGTCTGCCAGAGAGGCCAGCGCCCGCGACACCCCCTCCTCCTTCGGCCCCAGGAAGCGCGGCTCCGGCTTGAGCACGGCGTCCATCGCGGCCTTGCCCGCCGCGAAGACCTCGCGCGCGCCGCCGTAGTACCAGGTCGCGTCGTGCACGTCGTCCACCCCGACCCCGTACGAATCCACCCCCGCGGCCCGGCACAGCGCGACCGCCCGGCGGATGTGGAACCCCTGGCTGATCAGCACCGCCCGGTGCACCCCGAAGACCTCCTTGGCCCGGACGCAGGAGTCCCACGAGTCGAAGCCGGCGTAGTCGCTGACGATCCGGCCGTCCGGCACTCCGTGTTCCGTCAGGTACGTGCGCATCGCGTCGGGCTCGTCGTACTCGGTGCGGCTGTTGTCCCCGGTGACCAGGACGACCTTGACCCTGCCCGCGCGGTAGAGCTCGACGGCGGCGTCCAGCCGGTCGCGGAGGTACGGGGTCGGGCGGCCGTTCCACAGCAGCCCGGCGCCGAACACCATCGCCACCTCGGCGGCGGGCGCGTCGGCGGTGGTCCGCAGCCGGGGTCCGGCGGACGCGTGCGTCCACGCCGAGGGCAGCAGGGCCAGCACGCAGGCCGCCATCACCACCTGCACGGCCCGCCGCCTGGCCCGTACGGTGCGCGGCACACGGATCCGCACGGCCCCCAACCGGCCCCGTACGGCCTTCAGCCGGCCCCGGGTCGCTCCGAACAGATCACGTACCGCTGCGCGCTTCAATGCAGTGCCCCTCTGGATGGTCCTGTCGACTACGGACGCGCGTACGCCCCCGGCGGTTTCCCCGAGGTCACCGCCTCTCCGCGTACGCCGCCCCCGACGCGGGGGGGGCCTGCGGGAGCTGTCCCCCACCCACCCTTCCACCGTTCCCCGGGGCTCCGCCCCGGAGCCCGCTCCTCAAGCGCCGGAGGGGCTGGAAGATCCCCCCGCCGTCCACCCCCCTGTGAGCAGGCGGAAAACACCCGTCACCCCGGCGCAACGCAGCGGCAACCTGCCGCGCGCAGGATCGGTTCATGACGGAGCCGGCGCACCCTCCCGAGTCCCTGACACCGCCCCCGCCCTTCCCCCTGCCCCCGCTGCCGCCCGCGACCACGGCGGAGCTGCTGACCCGGATCACCGCCCAGCTCGGTACGCAGCTCAGCGGTCTGCGCCCCCGACACCACGCAGGAGTCCCCCCATGCAGCAGCCCGCCCTCGTCGCCGTGGCCCACGGCAGCCGCGATCCGCGTGCCCTCCACACCGTCCAAGCCCTGCTCGAACGGGTCCGCGAGCTCCGCCCCCGCCTCGACGTCCGGCTCGGTCACATCGAGCTGAACCACCCGCTGCTGGACCACACCCTCGCGCCCGAACGGGCCGCCGGGGCCGCCGTCCTGGTGCCGCTGCTGCTCGGCCGCGGGACCCACGTCAAGCGGGACCTGCCGGCCGCCGCCGCCCGCGCCGGGCACCTGCGGACCCGCGTCGCCGCCCCGCTCGGGCCGCATCCGCTGCTCGTCGAGGCCCTGTACGAGCGGCTCGTGGAGGCCGGCTGGAGCGCCGGGTCGGCGGTGGTGCTGGCCGCCGCAGGGTCCCGCGACCCCGACTCCGCCGCCGATGTGCGGGCCACCGCCGACCTGCTCTCGGAACGGCTCGGCCACGTGCCCGTGGTGGCCGCCTACGCCTCGGGCACCGCGCCCGGAGTGCCCGCCGCCGTACGGGCGCTGGCCGCGCGGGGCCTCCACCGGGTCGCGGTCGCCTCCTACTTCACCGCCCCGGGCCGCTTCGCCACCGCGAGCGCCGCCGCCGCACCGGGTCCGGCCGCCGCCCCGCTGGGCGCCCATCCGGCGCTGGCCCGCCTGGTGCTGCAGCGCTACGACGAAGCCGCCGCCGCGCTCGCAGCGCCCGTAGCGCGGGAGCACCCGCTCGAACTGGCCACCGCGTAACGGCCCGGTTGGTCCGCGATCGCTCGGATTGCTCCTCTTGACTCGTCTTGTCGGTCGGTGCGGCTACGGTTTGGACCATGGAAGGCATGGAAGGCACCACCGCACCTGTCCGACCCGGTCTCGACCTGCCCGGCGAGCCGTACGAGCCCGCCGATACCGAGCGCTGGGCCACCGAGCCCGACAAGCGGCCCGGGCGGACCGCCTTCCAGCGCGACCGGGCCCGCGTGCTGCACTCCGCCGCCCTGCGCAGGCTCGCCGGGAAGACCCAGGTGGTGACTCCGGGGACGCGTTCGTACGACTGGGACGCGAGTCCTCGTACCCGGCTGACGCACTCCCTCGAATGCGCCCAGGTCGGCCGCGAGCTCGGCGCCGCGCTCGGCTGCGATCCCGACCTGGTCGAAGCCGCCTGCCTGTCGCACGACATGGGTCACCCGCCCTTCGGCCACAACGGCGAGGAGGCGCTCAACGAGTTCGCCAAGGACTGCGGCGGCTTCGAGGGCAACGCCCAGTCGCTGCGCCTGCTGACCCGGCTGGAGCCCAAGCGGTTCGTCCCCGATCCGGCGAGCGGCGAGCTGGTCAGCGTCGGGCTCAACCTCACCCGGGCCTGCCTGGACGCCGCCACCAAGTACCCCTGGGCGCGCGGGGACCACCCCACCGACCCGGGCTCGGTGAAGTTCGGCGCGTACGAGGACGACCTGCCGGTCTTCGAATGGCTGCGCCGCGGCGCGCCCGCGGACCGCAAGTGCTTCGAGGCGCAGGTCATGGACTGGTCGGACGACGTGGCGTACTCGGTGCACGATTTCGAGGACGGCCTGCACGCCGGCCACCTCGACCCGAACATGCTGTTCGCCGAGCCCGAGCGGACCGAGATCTGGCGCGTGGCGATCGGCCGGTACGTGCCCTTCGACACCGAGCCGGAGGAACTGCGCGCGGCCCTGGACCGCTTGATGGAGCAGGAGTGGTGGCCGCACGGGTACGACGGCTCGGCCGTGGCCCAGGCCCGGCTGAAGGACGCGACCAGCCAGCTGATCGGCCGTTTCTGCCTGGCCGCCGAGGGCGCCACCCGGCAGGCGTACGGGACCGGCCGGCTGACCCGGTACGCGGCGGAGCTGGTGGTGCCGCGCGAGGCCCGCAACGAGTGCGCCGTACTGAAGGCGGTGGCCGACCTGTACGTCATGCAGCGCGACGAGCAGGAGCGGATCCGAGCCGATCAGCGCATCATTCTGGCCGAGCTGGCGGAGGCCGTCAGCGCCCGCGCGCCCGAGGGCCTGGACCCGCAGTTCCGCGCGATCTTCGACGCGGCCCCGGACGACCGGGCCAGGAAGCGGGCGGTCGTGGACCAGATCGCAGCCCTCACCGACGCCTCCGCCCGCTCCCTGCACGCCCGCCTCACCCAGCGCGCGCGACGCGCCGAAGGGTGAGCCGATCGGGCCATTCCCCCTTCACGCGGCAGGCTCGGTGCGGGACGCTCGCATGTGCCCGCATGTGGCGCAGAGGTTATGAGGAGGCATCAGGTGGTCGACGCACACCGGACGTTCGTCATCGTCGGCGCAGGGCTCGCCGGGGCTAAGGCGGCCGAAACGCTGAGGTCCGAGGGGTTCACCGGGCGGGTGATCCTGATCGGCGACGAACGTGAGCATCCGTACGAGCGGCCGCCGCTCTCCAAGGGGTACCTGGCGGGCAAGGAGGAGCGCGAGAGCGTCTTCGTGCACGAGCCGTCCTGGTACGCGGCCTCCGACATCGAGCTGCACCTCGGCCAGCCCGCGGTCCACCTCGACCGGGACGCCAAGAAGGTGGTCCTCGGCGACGGCACGGCGCTGCCCTACGACAAGCTGCTGCTCGCCACCGGCGCCGAACCGCGCCGGCTGGACATCCCGGGCACCGAGCTGGTCGGGGTGCACCACCTGCGCCGGCTCTCGCACGCGGAGCGGCTGCGGGGGGCCCTGGCGGGCCTGGGCCGGGACAACGGGCACCTGCTGATCGCGGGCGCCGGCTGGATCGGCCTGGAGGTCGCGGCGGCGGCCCGCGGGTACGGGGCCGAGGTCACCGTGATCGAGCCTGCGCCGACCCCGCTGCACGCGGTGCTCGGTCCGGAGGTCGGCCGGCTCTTCGCCGACCTGCACACCGAGCACGGGGTCCGCTTCCACTTCGGCTCCCACCTCACGGAGATCGTCGGGCACGACGGCATGGTGCTGGCGGCCCGTACGGACGACGGGGAGGAGCACCCGGCGCACGCGGTCCTCGCCGCGATCGGGGCCGCCCCGCGGACCGCGCTGGCGGAGACCTCGGGCCTGGCCCTGGTCGACCGGGAACACGGGGGCGGGATCGCCGTGGACGCCTCGCTGCGCACCTCCGACCCGGACGTCTTCGCGGTCGGCGACGTGGCGGCCGCGCACCACCCGGTGCTGGGGGCCCGGCTGCGGGTGGAGCACTGGGCGAACGCGCTCAACGGCGGTCCGGCCGCCGCGCGGGCGATGCTCGGGCAGGAGGTCTCGTACGACCGGGTGCCGTACTTCTTCTCCGACCAGTACGACGTGGGCCTGGAGTACTCGGGGTACGCCCCGGCGGGGGGCTACGACCAGGTGCTGATCCGCGGGGACGCGGGCAAGCGGGAGTTCATCGCCTTCTGGCTCTCGGACGGCCGGGTGCTGGCCGGGATGAACGTGAACGTGTGGGACGTCACCGAGGACATCCAGGCCCTGATCAGGTCGAAGGCGCCCGTGGACCGGGAGAAGCTGGCGGATCCGTCGATTCCGCTTTCGGCCCTGGTTCCGGCGGAAGGGGCCTGACGGGATTGTCTCCGCCCGGCCGTAGACTGGCGCGGTGGCAGGACGGATCAACGACGACGACGTGAAGGCGGTACGGGACGCGGTCCCGATCGACGCCGTGGTCTCCGAGTACCTCCAGCTGCGCAACGCGGGCGGCGGCAACCTCAAGGGCCTCTGCCCCTTCCACGACGAGAAGTCCCCGTCCTTCCAGGTCAGCCCCAGCAAGGGCTTCTACCACTGCTTCGGCTGCCAGGCGGGCGGGGACACCCTCGACTTCGTCATGAAGATCGACCACCTCTCCTTCTCGGAGGCGGTGGAGCGGCTCGCCGGCCTGGCCGGCATCACCCTGCGGTACGAAGAGGGCGGCTACACCGCCGGCAGCAGCGGGCGCGGCGAGCGGATCCGGCTGGTCGAGGCGAACAAGGCCGCGGCCGAGTTCTACATGGACCAGCTCGGCAGCGCCGAAGCGGAGATCGGCCGCAAGTTCCTGGCCGAGCGCGGCTTCGACCAGGCCGCCGCCCAGCACTTCAGCGTCGGCTACAGCCCGGCCGGATGGGACCACCTGACGCGCTTCCTGCGCGGCAAGGGCTTCAGCGACAAGGAACTGATCACCTCGGGCCTGTCCCAGGACAGCCGCAGCGGGAAGCCCATCGACCGCTTCCGCGGCCGGCTGATGTGGCCGATCCGCGACATCAGCGGCGAGGTCGTCGGCTTCGGCGCGCGCAAACTGCGCGACGACGACAACGGCCCCAAGTACCTGAACACGCCCGAGACGGCGATCTACAAGAAGTCCCAGGTGCTGTACGGCATCGACCTGGCCAAGAAGGAGATCGCCAAGACCTCCCGGGCCGTCGTGGTCGAGGGCTACACCGACGTCATGGCCTGTCACATGGCCGGGGTCACCACCGCGATCGCCACCTGCGGCACCGCCTTCGGCGGCGACCACATCAAGATCCTGCGCCGGCTGCTCATGGACAACGCGACCGCCGAGGTGATCTTCACCTTCGACGGGGACGCGGCCGGGCAGAAGGCCGCGCTGCGGGCCTTCGAAGATGACCAGAAGTTCGCCGCGGAGACCTCCATCACCATCGCCCCCGGCGGCATGGACCCCTGCGACCTGCGCCTGGCCAAGGGCGACGCGGCCGTATCGGGGCTGGTCGAGGCCCGCACCCCGCTGTTCGAGTTCGCGCTGAAGCACATCGTGGCCCGGCACAACCTGGAGAACCCGGCGGGGCGGGCGGCCGCGCTGGAGGAAGCCGCCCCGATCATCAAGAAGATCAAGAACGTCGCGATCCAGCACGAGTCGGCGGTCCAGCTCGCGGGCATGCTCGGCATGCGCGACGAGCAGTTCGTGGTCAAGCGGATCGCCCAGCTCGACCGCTGGGCCCGGGAGCGCGGCAACCAGCCCCAGCAGCAGCGCCGGGGCCAGTCCGGCCACGGCGGCCACTCCGGCCACTCCGGTCACTCCGGTCACTCGTACGAGGACATCCCGGCGCCGTCCGCCAACCCCACGGGCCCCGCGCTGAACCTGCGCAGCCCGGCCCACATCACCGAGCGCGAGCTGCTCAAGCTGGCGCTCCAGCGCCCCGCCCTGGTCTCCCCCGCCTTCGACGCGTACGGGATGGACGAGTTCACGGCCCCGCCCTACGCGGCCGTGCGCCAGGCCATCCTGGACGCCGGCGGCGCCTCGCTCGGCACCGAGGACTACCTGCCCCGGGTCCGGGACGCCGCGCCGAACGACACCGTCCGCGCGCTGGTCACCGAGCTCGTCGTCGAAGCCATCCACGCGAAGACCGTGGACGAGGTCTACGCCGGGGTCCAGCTGGTCCAGGTCCGCCTCCGCGCGGTCGACCGCCGGGTCCACGAGATCCAGGGCACCCTGGCCCGCCTCGGCCACCAGGACGCACCGGAGCAGCTGGCGGCGGTCCAGGAAGAGCTGTGGGTCCTCCAGCAGTACGGCCGGCGCCTGCGCAACCGCGGCGCGGAAGGCCTCTAGTGCTGCGGCCGGGAAGGTTTGCCGGGTCGCGGCGTCCGGTGCGGTGCATCGCAAGGCGGAGGGCCACGGCTCGTACCGGACGTACTTCCGGGGTCCGACAACGCGGCGAGGCGCCGTGCCGGGCGTCGCGACCCGGTGAACCTTCCCGGTCACAGCACTAGCGGCTCACCGGCCGGCGCCTCACCGGCGCAGCCAGTCGCCGCCCGGGATGGGGGTGCCGGAGCGGGCCAGGCGGTGGGCCAGGGGTGGGGCGGCGAGGTAGACCCAGGCGCGGACCGGGGTGCCGTCGGGGCGCAGGGCCTCGCGGGCGGCGCGGTCGTAGATGTTGGCGGGGTGACCGGGGCCCTCGTACTCCTCCAGCAGGTCGAGGGCCGCGAGGAGTTCCCCGTAGGCGCCGGGGGCCGGGGTGATCAGCTCTCCGGCTATGGCGGAGCCGGGACGGTCCACGGCGTACGGGTATCCGGGGCCCTCGTACAGGGCCGCGTCCGGGAGGCGGGCCGGCTCCTCGGCGGCCGTGCGGCCGCGCAGGAACAGGTCGTGGTTGACCTCGCCGGGGCGCAGGGTGCCGTAGACGAAGAACGGGAGCTCCTCGGCCCTCCCCTCCTGCGGAACCGTTCCTTCGGCGTGGCCTTCCGGCCGATCGGCCGATGTCATGCGGGCCTCCCTCGCTTCAGACTGAGCTGCTGACCGGACTCCCACCGGCCGCGGGCCGGGCCGAAGGTCCCGACTTCGGCCGCGGGAGCCCGCATACGCACCGCTGTTACACAACCGCCCGGCCTCCGTGACCGACGCCGTCTACCGTCAGTCTGCCTCCCCACGCCCCGCCCTCCCCCACCACCCGACGGTTCCGCCTCCATGACTCGACCGACCCGCCGCAGCCTCACCGCAGCCGCCCTGCTCTGCATCGGCCTGGGCGGCTGCGGCGCACCCGGGGGGATCGGGCACCGCGAGGTCGTACAACCCGTGTCACCCCAGCCCCAGCCGACTCCGCTGTGGCCCTCGTGGACCGATCCACCGAGCTCCGGCGGGACGGCGGTGGCCGGCCGGGTGCCGCCGCCGCAGCCGCTCGACGGCGGCCCCGCCGTGGGACCGGAGGGGATCGAGAAGGTCGACGTGATGGCCGTGCTCCGCGCGGACAAGGCGATGAAGCGCTTCGGCGACGGGAAGAGGATCGAGGGTCCCGGCAAGGCGGGGGTCCGGCCGGCCCGGTTCGCGGACCTGACGGGCGACGGGCAACCCGAGCTGATCGTCGCCGCCGACACCCAGACGGGGCGTTCGGTGCTGAGCGTCTACACCGCGGCCGGCGGGAAGATCGTGCCGATCCTGTTCACCAGCGGCCGGCGGATGAGCGCCGAGGTCCTCGGCACCGACCTGCTGGTCCGCACCACCGAGGAGGACGGATCCGCACACGACATCCGCTACCACTGGGACGGCCAGCGGATGAGGATGCTCAGCGACGAGCACAGGTTCGGCAACGCCGTCTCCGGCCGGGGCTCCGGCTCCCACCCCGGCGAGTGCCCGGCCCCGCGGCCGACCGGCTCCGAATCACCGGCCCCCACGCCGCAGGCCGCCAGGTGAAGGGCTCCCTGCTGCGCTGCCGCCGGCTCGTGCACTCCCTCGGCCTGCGGTGGAAGATCGCCGTCCTGCTCGCCGTCGGCTGTTCGCTCGTCGCGCTCACCATCGGCGTCCTGATCCACGAGGCCCGCGCGGACCAGGTGGCCGACGCGGCGCGCAAGAGCGCCCTCGCGCAGCTCGTCCGGGTGCGGCAGGTGTACGAGCTCACGGGCCAACTGGACTTCGACAAGGTCGGGGAGGCCGACGCGCGCCTCAACTGTCCGACCCTGCCGGAGCCCCTGCGGCAGGCCGCCCTCTCCGGGCAGCGCACCACCTACCTCGACCTGCGCGGCCCCCACCCGGCGGTGTGGGCCGCCCGGCCCGTCGGCAGCGACCAAGTGCTCTCCGTACGGCAGCCACTGACGGAGGAACAGGCAGAACTATGGGAACTCGACCAGAAGTTGATGGCCTTCGGGGTGGTCGTCGTCACTCTCGCCGCGACCGGCGGGGCGGCGCTGGCCAGCCGGCTGAGCAAGGACCTGCGGTCCGCGGCCGAGACCGCCCGGCGGATCAGCACGGGTGAACTGGACGCGCGGATCGGCCCGTCGGGCGTGCCGGGGACGCGGAACGAGGTGGCCGAACTGTCCGCGGCGGTCGACACGATGGCGGCGAGCCTGCAGCGGCGGCTGGTGGCGGAGCAGCGGTTCACGGCGGACGTGGCGCACGAGCTGCGGACCCCGCTGACCGGTCTGCACACCGCCGCCGAGCTCCTCCCCCCGGGGCGGCCCACCGAGCTGGTGCGGGACCGGGTCGCGGCCCTGCGCGGCCTGACGGAGGACCTCCTGGAGGTGGCCCGGCTGGACGGGGACCGGGAGGTGGCCCAGCTGGACGTCCACCTCCTCGGACCGCTGGTGGAGGCCGTCACCCGGCGCTCGGGGGTGGAGGCACAGCTCCTGGGCACCGCCGACGGCACGGCCCGCGTCCGCACGGACGTCCGGCGCCTCGAACGGATCCTGACGAACCTGCTGGTCAACGCCCGCAAGCACGGCGGGGACCCGATCACCGTGACGGTCGCCGGGAACACGGTCACCGTCCGGGACCACGGTCCGGGCTTCCCGGAGACCCTGCTGCGGGACGGCCCGCAGCGGTTCCTGACGGGCGCGACCGAACGCGGCCAGGGCACGGGCCTGGGCCTGACCATCGCCCTGGGCCAGGCCCAGGTCATCGGCGCCCGGATCACCCTCACCAACCCCACCCCCACCGGCGCCGCGGCCACCCTCACCCTCCCCCCGGCCTGACCCGCCGGCGTTTGAGGCGCGGGGGCCGGGGCGGAGTCCCGGGAAACGGAGAAAGGGCGGGGCGGGGACGGGCTCCGCGCAGCGGCGACCCGCACCCGCGCGGCCACCGTCACCCGGACGGGGTGGGGCCCCACGATTGCCCCCTCACTACGCCCCACCTGCGAGAACACCCCTCCAACCCCACCCCCCGCCGCCGATCTGACACCACATCAGCAGGCGCCCGCCCCCACTCCCGGGTTACCTCGGAAACACGACCCCGTGTCCACAGGAGACCCCCCATGCGCCGACGCACCGCCCACGTGCTCACCGCCACCGCGCTGACCGCCGCCGCGTTCACCGGCCCGGTCGCCGGTGCGGTCGCCGCCGCGGACCTGGGCATGACGGGCTTCGGCATGACGGGCTTCGCGGCCGGCGACTTCGCCCCGCTGGAGGTGTGGCCCAAGTCCGCCGCCCCCGGCACCACCGTCACGGTGAACACGAAGGCCTGCGGCCCGGGCAGCCACGCCGAGGGCGACGCCACCACCGTCGGAGGCGGTCGCTTCAAGCTGGTTCCGGGCACCCACAAGGAGGTGGTCGTGGGACAGTTCCAGGTCGCCCGCGGAACCCACCCCGGCACCCACGCGATCGGCGCCACCTGCGCGAACGGCAAGTTCGCCACCGGCGACCTGATCGTCACCGAGCACGACCGGGCCCCCCAGGGCCACGTGCGCACCGGGGTGGGCGGTGGCACGACCACCACCACCGACCCCGCCAAGATCGCGGCGGGAGCGGCAGTGCTGGCCGCAACCGCCGTCGGCGGTACCTGGTTCCTGCGTCGCCGGGCGAGCGGCACGCGGAACTGACGGACGCCCACCGCGGCTCCGGCCGCGGTCCGACCGGTACCGTCCCCCGTCGCCCGCCCCGCGAGGTCCCCCCCGTTCGCGGGGCCGGGCGACGGCCAGTCACCACGTCACCAAGCCGAGGGGGCCGCATGGAGGCAGAGGCACGCCGCGCCCGCGCCCGCGGCGGCGGGCTCGTCGCGCTGGCCGCCTGCATCGGCGTCTGGCTCATCGGCAGCGGCTCCAGCGAGCCCGTCCGGCCTCCGCTGCCCTCCCCCGGTGAGGCGCTGAGTGCCCAGGCCCGGTTCCCCGGGGCCATCGCCGCGCTCCCCGGTTCCCCGCCCACCCGGATCCGGATCCCGTCCATCCGGGTGGACGCCCCGCTCACCGGGCTGGGGCTGCAGGCCGACGGCAGTCTCGAAGTGCCGCCGCCAGCCCGCCGGGACCTGGCGGGCTGGTACCGCGAGGGCACCACCCCGGGCGCCACCGGCACGGCGGTCGTCGCCGGGCACGTGGACGACGCCGCGGGGCCCGCGGTCTTCTACCACCTCGGCGCGCTGCGCCGGGGGGCCCAGATCGAGATCGCCCGCGCCGACGGGCGTACGGCCGTGTTCACCGTCCACGCGGTGGAGGTCTACGACGCCAAGGCCTTCCCCGATTCCCGCGTGTACGGGTCCTCGCCGCGCGCCGAGCTCCGCGTCATCACCTGCGGCGGGGGCTTCTCCCCGCGCACCGGCTACCAGGGCAACGTGGTCGTCTTCGCCCACCTGACGGGCACGTACTAGCCGGGCACCGCCCGGCCCGGCCCAGCCCGGCCTAGCCGGTACGGACGACCGCCTGGTCGCCGTGGGGTCCGAACAGGTGCAGGATCTCCACCACCTCGCCTTCGGCGGGGCCGACCCAGTGGGGTTCGCCGCCCCGCTCACCCATACCGCGGTCGGCGGACTGCCGCCGTCCCGCGCCGGTGTGGCCGGGGCGGTCACCTCCACCGCCCGGCAGGTCGGATCGGCGGTCGGCATCGCGGTCGCGGGGGCCCTGGCCGCGGGCGCCGGCCCGGACGGCCTCGCCAAGGCGTCCCGGCCCGGCTGGCTGCTCGTGACGGCCTGCGGACTGTTCCTCCTCGCGGCGGCCCGGGCCTGCGGAGCCAAGCACCGTCCGGAAGAGACGGGCCAGACGGGCTAGACGGGGACCGCGTACCAGCGGCGGTGGACGTACGGCTCGACGCACAGGACCGCTGCGCCCGCCACGGCTCCCACCAGGAGCGAGGTCCAGCCGCCCCCGGCGAGGAGCGCACCGGCGCAGGCCGCGGCCACGACCAGCGGCCGGGCCAGGGTCAGCGGTCCGAGCCCGACGACCACGGCGAGGGTGCTGGCCCGGAACGGCAGCGCGAAGTAGGCGGCGAGCGAGAGCCCCACGGCGAGGGCGTAGACGCCGAGCGGGACGAGGAAGCCGGTCCCGCCGTCGGCGAGGACCCCGTACGCCCGGTCGGTGTCCTCGGCGAGCAGCAGGACGGCGCCCGCCGTGAGGGCCGGGGCCAGCAGCAGGACGGAGCCGACCGCCAGCCCGCGCAGGGACGCGCGCACGACGGCACGGTGCTTGCGGATGCGGGCGTCCCGGCCGGCGTAGGCGCGGAAGCCGCTGAATGCCGCGTCGACGAGGCCGAGGACGGCGAGCGGCAGGACCGGGTTCATCGCGCGGCCCCCGCCCCGGAGGCGGAGGCGGGGCCAGAGGCGGACGCGGACCAGGACGCGGCGTCGTGCCTCGGCGGTCCGCCGCGGGTCAGGTGCTCCGCGCCCACGAGCCGGTGGGAGGTGCGGCCGAGGGCCTGGCGCAGCGGGTCCTCCAGGTAGGGGCGGATGCCGAGGACCGGGCGCAGGGTGGTGCAGAAGGGGTTGGACAGACCCCGGGGTTCGTAGAGCAGCGGCCGGATGCCCGGTACGGTCGCGGCGCGCAGCAGGGTTTCGTCCGAATGGGCGCGCCGGGCGGAGGCGACCCCGTCGTGGCGGCCGAGCGGATGGCGCATCCGGGCGCGGTGGAACATCCAGGCGCCCACGGGTGCCAGCCGGGTGGCGGCGATGTCGAAGTGGCAGAAGGCGAGGGCCTGGGAGTCGGCCTGTGCCTCGAAGAACTCCGCGAGCGCGGGGCCGCGGAAGTGGTGGAGCACCCCGGTGGAGACGTAGACGGTGGCGACCTCCGGGAGGTCGAAGGCGTTGCCGTGGACGAACCGGCAGTCGAGTCCCTCGGCGCGGGCCAGCCGGTCGGCCTCGGCGACGAGGGCGGCGTCGAGGTCGACGCCGATCAGCTCGACGTTCGGGCCGAGGGCGCCGGTGGACGCCAGCCAGCGGACGAGGTAGCCGAGCCCGGATCCGATGTCGACCAGGCGGAACCGGCCGCGGCGGCCCGCGATCTCGCGGATGGCCTCGAACAGCGGGTCCAGGATGTGCACCAGCCGTTCCCCGATGCGCAGTTCCTCGCTGAGCCGCTGCAGCTCGGTGTGGACGCCGATCATCAGCCGGTCCACGGCGAGCGGGTCGAGCACGTCGTCCGGGCCCGCCGGCAGTCCGGCGACGATCCGGGCCGCGCGCCGGTCCCCGGCCTCGTCGAGCCGGCGGACCACATCACCCCGGTGCACCGGCAGTCGCGCCCCGCTGAGCGGATCGGTGACGGTGATCAGGTCGGATATCTCAAGGTGGGGCACGTGGGCAACTTTATCCCCCGGCCGCGCACCGGACCGTCCGCGTCCCAGGTCAGCCCCATTGTTCGAATCCCAGCTTCAGCACCAGGCCGCCGACGACCGTCAGGAGCACTCCGCGGACGAAGCCGCTGCCCTTCTTCAGTGCCATCCGGGCACCGATCACGCCACCGGTCAGGTTGAACACGGCCATCAGGGCGGCCAGTTGCCACAGCACCATGCCCTGGTACGCGAACATCGCGAGCGCCCCGGCGTTGGTGCACACGTTGACGATCTTCGCCGTGGCGGAGGCGGTGAGCAGGTCGAGGTGGAGCAGGGCCGTCAGCGCCAGCACCAGGAAGGTGCCGGTGCCGGGGCCGATGAGCCCGTCGTAGAAGCCGATGCCGAGGCCGGCCAGGGCGATGGCGAGCAGGACGCGCCGCCGGCCGGCGGGGGCGGCTCCGGGAGCGACGCCGAAGCCGGGGCGGAAGAGGACGAAGCCCGCGACGACCACCAGGACCACCATGATCAGCGGGCGCAGCGCGTCCTTGCTGATGCCGCCGGCCAGTGCGGCCCCGCCCATCGAGCCGGCGAGCGCGGCGAGGCCGATGCGGACGGCGAGCTTCACGTCCACCGAGGTCTTGCGCAGGTACGACACGGCCGCACCGGAGGTCCCCACGATGGACACGGCCTTGTTGGTGCCGAGGACGGTGGCGGGATGGGCGTTCGGCAGGCCGAGGAGCAACGCGGGCAGGAGCAGCAGTCCGCCGCCGCCCACGACGGCGTCGATCCAGCCGGCCGCCGCGGCGGCCACGCACAGCACGATGATCATGGTTGTCGATATGTCAGGCACGGCCCGACCCTATGGAGGGGTTGGGTGCAGCGGCCATCAATCCCCGGAAACTTGCGCAAAGGTTGAGCTTCGCCCGGCCGGAGCCCGGTCCGGAGCCGCGGGAGCCGAGGGATCCACCGCCGCCGTCAGCACGCTCGCCGCCAGCACGCTGGCCAGCCCGAGCCCGGCCGCGAGCCGCCTGGCCGGCGGTACGGAACCCAGCGCGGCCAGCACCGCCCGCGCCGGAGAACTACGGGGCTTGCGATGCCGTGCCGCGGCCGCGGAAACGGACGGCGGCCGCTCCGGCACCCGAAGCCCGGGACGGGAACCGGGCCCGGGGGCGGGGGCGGGGGCGGGCGCACCCAAACCCAGCCCTTCCGGCAACCGAAGCCCGGGGGCGGGGCCGGGGCCGGGCGCAGCCAAACCCAGCCCGTCCGGCGTTTGAGGACCGGGGTCTGGGGCGGAGCCCCAGGGAACGGGCGAAGGGCGGGTAGGGGACGAGCCCCGCGCAGCGGCAAGGGACACGGGCAGGGTGACGTGCAACGGGTGACGCACGGGGCGGCGACCTCTCGGGAAGCGGATGCGGAAGCGGGCTCGGCCGCCTGAAGGGGCGGCCTCGGCCGCGAAGGCGGCGACGACGGAAGCGGGACCGACCGCGGCGGCCGGCCGCGGCGGCCGGCCTGGCGCGGGCTCAGAGCCCAAAGCACTCCGCGTGGATCCGCCCCGCCGGCACCCCCGCCCGCAGCAGCGCCGACTGCGTGGCGTCCGCCATCCCGGGCGGCCCGCACAGGTACACGTCGTGCTCGGCCAGCTCCGGGACCAGCGCGGCCAGCGCCTGCGGAGCCAGCGGGTCGAAGGCGGCGCCCGACGGCCCGAGCAGGTAGTGCAGCCCGGCCTGCCGTTCGGCGGCGATGGCCTCCAGCTCGGAGCGCAGGACGAGGTGCTCCTCGGCGCCCGCCCGGTAGAGCAGGGTGATGTCCCCCGGCCCGCCGGGCAGGGTCTCGAACAGCGCCCGCATCGGGGTGATCCCGACCCCTCCGGCGATCAGCAGCACCTTGGTCCGGGTCCGCCGGGCGGCGGTGAGCGCCCCGAAGGGGCCGGTGGCGAGGACCCGGGTGCCGGGGCGCAGCCGGCGGATCCGGCGGGAGTGGCCGCCGAGCGCCTTCACGGTGATGCGCAGGGTGTTCCCGCGGACCGGCGCCGACAGCGAGAACGGCAGCGCGGTGTGCCACAGCCGCCGCTGGAGGAACCGCCAGCGCAGGAACTGCCCCGGCTCCGCGCGCAGCTCCGCGAGGTGTTCCCCGTAGACGAGGACGGAGACCACTCCCGGGCCCTCCACGCGGACTTCGGCGACGCGCAGCGCGTGCCGCAGGGCCTGCCGTACGGGGACCACGGCGCGGTACCAGACC
>NZ_JBHWMB010000037.1:0-23102 GCF_042730015.1 Streptomyces sp. NPDC059957
GGAGTAGGGAGGGGGGAAAAAAACCCCCCCCACCAACCCCCCCCCCCCCCCACCCCCCTCCCCCCCTCTGGGCCGCTGTCGTTGCGGGTGGTGCCGGGGCTCAGTCGTTGGCCGGAGTCCGCCGCCTCCAGCGGCCCCGCTGGGTGCGCCACAGGAGTTTCTGGGCGAGCAGGGTCAGGACGCCGGCCAGCATGATGCCGAGAAGGTTCAGCAGCAGCTGCTGGACGGAGCCCGACATCTGGCCGAACTCGCCGTAGCCGAGGGCCACGGCCGCGTTGGCGGCCGCCGGGACCGTGGTCACCGAGATCGCGACGCCGACCAGCGCGCCGGACTTCGCCGAGGTCAGGGACAGCACCCCGGCGACGCCGGCGAGCAGCGCCACGACGAACGAGAACAGGTCCGGCTGCCAGATGAAGCTGGTGTTGGGGCGGGGCTTGTCCAGCATGTCGTGGTGGAACAGCCCGAGCGCGTCCATGACCAGGGTGAAGACGGTGGTCGCGACCATCGCGGCGGCGAAGCCCACCAGCAGGGCGATCAGCGAGCGGACGGCCGGCTTGGGCGCGCGCTGCACCAGGGCGGTGCAGACGCCGGCGAGCGGGCCGAACTCCGGGCCGACCGCCATCGCGCCCACGATCAGGATGGCGTTGTCGAGGACCACGCCGCAGGCCGCGATCATCGTCGCGACGATCATGAAGGCGCTGTAGGTGATGGTGAGGGTGGACTCCTCGTGTGTCGCCTCGCTCAACTGCTCCCACAGGACGGCGTCGGCGGCCTCGCCCGGGGCCTCCTCCTCGGCCCGGTCGGCGCGGTCCGAGAGGGACAGGTCGATGTTCTCGACCGCGATCGACCCGTCCTTGTCGATGCCCAGCTCCCTGAGCTCGTTCAGGAGCTCGTCGCCCGCCTCGCGCGCGACGTCGCACAGCACGATGTCGCCCCGCGGGATGCGGGCGGCGCCGGGCAGCACGGCCAGATGGGTGGTGCCGACCGTCCTCTCGACGATCTTGACCACGGCATCGGTCCGGTCCGACGGAATGATCATCCGTAGATGCAGCATGGCCGCACCCTAGCCTCCGGCGGCCCCGGGTTTCAGGTGGCGCTCAGAGCTTGCGCAGACTCAGCTTCTGCACCTTGTGGTCCGGGCCCTTGCGGACGACGAGGGTGGCGCGGCCGCGGGTCGGGGCCACGTTCTCCAGCAGGTTGGGCTTGTTGATGGTCCGCCACATCGTCTGCGCGTACTCCAGCGCCTCCTCCTCGGAGACCTGGGTGTACTTGCGGAAGTAGGAGAAGGGGTTCTGGAACGCCGTCTCGCGCAGCTTGCGGAACCGGTTGAGGTACCAGCGCTCGATGTCCTCGGGGCGCGCGTCCACGTACACGCTGAAGTCGAAGTAGTCGGCGAGGCCGACCCGGGTGCGGCCGTCCTTGCCGGGCATGGCGGGCTGCAGGACGTTGAGCCCCTCGACGATCAGGATGTCGGGACGGCGTACGACGAGCTCCTCGCCGGGGACGATGTCGTAGATCAGGTGGGAGTAGACGGGGGCCTTGACCTCGTCCTTGCCCGCCTTGATGTCGGCGACGAAGCGGGTCAGCGCCCGGCGGTCGTAGGACTCCGGGAAGCCCTTGCGGGCGGTCAGCCCGCGCCGCTCCAGCTCCTTCATCGGGTACAGGAAGCCGTCGGTGGTGACCAGCTCCACGCGCGGGTGCTCCGGCCAGCGGGCCAGCAGCGCCTGGAGGAGACGGGCCACCGTGGACTTGCCCACGGCGACCGAGCCGGCGACCCCTATGACGAAGGGGGTGCCCTGCTGGGCGCCGTGGCCGTTGCCGGCGTCGCCGAGGAAGGTGTTGAGGGTGCCGCGCAGGTTGCTGGTGGCGCCGACGTACAGGTTCAGCAGGCGGGAGAGCGGCAGGTAGACGTCGCGGACCTCGTCGAGGTCGATGACATCGCCCAGTCCGCGCAGCCGCTCGACCTCGTCGGCCGTCAGCGGGAGCGGAGTGCGCTCGCGCAGGGCGCTCCACTCGGCACGGGTGAGGTCCACGTAGGGGGAGGCCTCGTGGCCCCGGCGGCGCGTGGGGTGCGCGGCGTGCTCGGCGGGCCCGGGGTGCTGGGGCTGCTGGGCCTGCTCAGCCTGCGTCGGGGGCTCCGATCCGTCGGGGCGCTCCGTTGCGCGGTCCGGCGTGCTTCGTGGCGGCGAAGAGATCACACGGCCATTGTCACGGGTCGCGGGCCGCCGTGGGTGGTGTGGTCGGTCACGTGGAGTGGGGTCTTATGGCCCGGGGTGGGTGGGTTGTACGGGGGCGGGTCTCGATTGGAGGGATCTGCGGTCTCGGCGGGGTCACGATGCGTGCGGCGCGCGAGTAATGGGGCGGCGGCCGTGCCGGGGTCCCCGTACGGTGTTGATCACCGCAGTTCTGGAGGGGCGCCCCCGCTTTCGGGGCGCAGCCGCGTGCTGCCCATTCGCTGATCCCGTGGGGGGAAACATCGTGCGTACCGCACTCGTCCGCCGTACCGTCCTGTCCGCTTCGGCCCTGTCCCTGGCGCTGCTCGCCACGGCGTGCGGCGGCTCCGGCACGACCGACGCGAAGGACGACACCAAGCCGTCCGCGTCCGCGTCCGCTCCGGCGGCGCCCGCGGCGAAGGCGAAGACGGATGCCGAGCTCGGCGGCCTGATCGTGGCCCAGGCGGACCTGCCGGACCACGTCCTCAAGGGCGCCACCCCTGAGGAGGCCACGGCCGGCGCCGGGGCCACCAGCGACAAGCCCGCGTGCGTTCCGCTGGTCAAGGCGCAGTCCATGGCCGCGCAGGGCGCCGGCACCGGCACCGCGCGGGTCAAGGCCGTGGCCAAGCCGAAGGAGCCGGCCGCGGACGCGAGTCCCGAGGAGAAGGCGGAGGCCGCGATGAAGGCCCTCGGCGCGACCGCCACCGCCGTCACCCTGGAGTCGTTCGAGGGCGCGGGCGCGACGGAGGCCTTCGCCTCGCTCAAGAGCGCGGGCGCGGCGTGCGCCGGCGGCTACACGGCCACCCAGGCGGGCGAAGCGGGCAAGATCACCAAGGTCACCGCCGGCACCCCCGTCACCGGTGGGGACGAGGCGCTCGCCTACACGGTCGTGGGTGACGCGGACGGCGAGTCGTTCACGACGCAGCTCGTGGTGGTGCGCCAGGGCAACACCCTCGCCACCTTCTCCGCCATCAGCCTGGCCGGTAAGGCCGAGCAGCCGACGGCCGTCGTCGCCGCGCAGCTCAAGAAGCTCGCCTGACGGTTCGTCCGCCCTGCCCGTTCCACACGGGATCAGACCCCGCCCCGGCGCATTCGCCGGGGCGGGGTTTTCGTCTTGTTCAGGTACCGGGCACGGAGCCAACTACGGCGTACCCTGCGGCTTATGTGCGGAATCGTGGGTTACGTGGGAGCGCAGTCGGCGCTCGATGTGGTCATTGCCGGACTCAAGCGGCTGGAGTACCGCGGCTACGACTCGGCGGGTGTCGCCGTGCTCGCCGACGGGGAACTCGCCGCCGTCAAGAAGGCCGGCAAGCTGGTCAATCTGGAAAAGGAGCTGGTCGGGCACCCGCTGCCGGCCGGTTCCACGGGGCTCGGACACACCCGGTGGGCCACCCATGGGGGTCCCACCGACGTCAACGCCCACCCGCACCTCGACAATTCGGGGCGCGTGGCCGTCGTGCACAACGGGATCATCGAGAACTTCGCCGCGCTGCGGGCCGAGCTCGCCGAGCGCGGGCACCGGCTGGAGTCCGAGACGGACACCGAGGTCGTGGCGCACCTGCTGGCCGAGCTGTTCGAGGGCGCGGGCGGGGACCTGGCGGAGGCGATGCGGCAGGTGTGCCGGCGCCTCGACGGGGCCTTCACGCTGGTCGCCGTGCACGCCGACCAGCCGGACGTGGTGGTCGGCGCGCGCCGCAACTCCCCGCTCGTGGTGGGTGTCGGAGAGGGGGAGAACTTCCTCGCCTCCGACGTGGCCGCCTTCATCGCGCACACCCGGTCCGCGATCGAGCTGGGGCAGGACCAGGTCGTGGAGCTGCGCCGCGACGGGGTCACGGTGACCAACTTCGACGGCACGGCAGCGGACGTGCGGGCGTACCACGTGGACTGGGACGCCTCCGCGGCCGAGAAGGGGGGCTACGACTACTTCATGCTCAAGGAGATCGCCGAGCAGCCGAAGGCCGTCGCCGACACCCTCCTGGGCCGGATCGACGCCAACGGCCTGCTCACCCTCGACGAGGTGCGCATCCCCGACTCGGTGCTGCGCGAGGTCGACAAGGTCGTGATCGTGGCGTGCGGTACGGCGTACCACGCGGGCATGATCGCGAAGCTGGCCATCGAGCACTGGACCCGCATCCCCTGCGAGACGGAGCTGGCCAGCGAGTTCCGCTACCGCGACCCGATCCTGGACCAGCGGACGCTGGTGATCGCGATCTCGCAGTCCGGCGAGACGATGGACACCCTGATGGCGCTGCGCCACGCGCGCGAGCAGGGGGCCAAGGTGCTGGCCGTCTGCAATACGAACGGCTCGACGATCCCGCGCGAATCGGACGCCGTGCTGTACACGCACGCCGGACCCGAGGTGGCCGTCGCCTCGACCAAGGCGTTCCTGACGCAGCTCGTGGCCTGTTACCTGGTCGCCCTCTACCTCGGGCAGGTCCGGGGCACGAAGTGGGGCGACGAGATCCGGTCGGTGATCCGGGAGCTGTCGGACATCGCCGCGGCGGTGGACACCGTACTGGAGACCATGGAACCGGTACGGGAGCTGGCGCGGTCGCTCGCCGACAAGAACACCGTGCTGTTCCTGGGGCGGCACGTCGGCTACCCGGTGGCGCTGGAGGGGGCGCTCAAGCTCAAGGAGCTGGCGTACATGCACGCCGAGGGCTTCGCGGCGGGCGAGCTCAAGCACGGGCCGATCGCGCTCATCGAGAAGGACCTGCCGGTCGTGGTCGTCGTACCGTCGCCGCGCGGGCGCTCGGTGCTGCACGACAAGATCGTGTCCAACATTCAGGAGATCCGGGCGCGCGGGGCGCGGACCATCGTGATCGCCGAGGAGGGGGACGAGGCGGTGGTCCCGTACGCCGACCACCTCATCCGCATTCCGGCCACCCCGACGCTGCTCCAGCCGCTCGTGGCCACCGTGCCGCTGCAGGTGTTCGCGTGCGAGCTGGCGACGGCCCGTGGCAACGAGGTGGACCAGCCGCGTAACCTCGCCAAGTCGGTGACTGTGGAGTGAGCGCAGCGAGCGGAGCAGGTCGCCGACAATTCAGCACCGCGGTGACGGTGGAGTAGTCGGCTGGGCTGGAGCTGTTGTTGTGATTATCGGGGTCGGGATCGACGTGGCGGAGATCGAGCGGTTCGGCGCGGCGCTGGAGCGCACGCCGCACCTGGCCGAGCGGCTGTTCCTCGACTCCGAGATGACCCTGCCGAGCGGCGAGCGGCGCGGAAGCGCCTCGCTCGCCGCCCGGTTCGCGGCCAAGGAGGCGCTGGCCAAGGCGCTCGGCGCGCCCGGCGGGCTGCTGTGGACCGACGCAGAGGTGTACGTGGAGGAGACCGGGCAGCCGCGCCTGCGGGTGACGGGCACGGTTGAGGCGCGGGCGCTGGCGCTGGGCGTGAAGTCCTGGCACATCTCCCTCAGCCACGACGCGGGCATCGCCTCCGCCGTGGTGATCGCCGAGGGGTAGGGCCTCCGTCGGGCAGGCTGGGGGCATGCGTACTGCTTACAGCGTGGAGACCGTACGGGCCGCCGAGCGCGAGCTGATGGCCCGGCTGCCCGAAGGCACCCTGATGCAGCGGGCGGCGGCCGGACTGGCCGCCGTCTGCGTGCGGTTGCTGCCCCGCGTGTACGGGGCCCGCGTGGTCCTGCTGGTCGGCCCGGGGGACAACGGCGGCGACACCCTCTACGCGGGCGCGAAGCTGGCCCGGCGCGGGGCCGGGGTGACGGCGGTCGCGATGGATCCTGCCCGGCTGCACGCGGGCGGGCTGGCCGCGCTGCGGGCCGCCGGCGGGCGGCTGGCCGGGGCCGTGCCCGAGCGGGCCGACCTGGTGCTCGACGGGCTGGTCGGCATCGGCGGCCGGGGCGCGCTGCGGCCGGCCGCGGCCGCGCTGGTGGAGCGGATCCCGGCGGGCGCGGTGGTGGTCGCGGTGGACCTGCCGAGCGGGGTGGACGCGGACACCGGAGAGGTGGCCGGAGCGGCCGTGACGGCGGACGTGACGGTGACCTTCGGGGCGTACAAGCCGGGCCTGCTGATCGACCCGGGGGCATCGCGGGCGGGGGCGCTGCACCTGGTGGACATCGGGCTGACTTTCGGGACTCCGGAGATGGAGGCCCTGCAGCACGCCGACGTGGCGGGGCTGCTGCCGGAGCCGGCGGCGTCCAGCGACAAGTACCGGCGCGGCGTGCTCGGGATCGTCGCCGGGTCCGCGCGCTACCCGGGCGCGGCGGTGCTCGCCGTGGCGGGGGCGCTGCGGGGCGGCGCGGGCGCGGTGCGCTACGTGGGGCCGCCCGCGGTGGCGGACGCCGTCCTGGCCCGGTACCCGGAGACGCTGATCGGAACCGGCCGGGTCCAGGCGTGGGTGGTCGGGCCCGGGCTCGGCGACGAGGGCGGCCCCGAGGTGCGGGAGGCGCTGTCGCAGCCGGTGCCGGTGCTGGTGGACGCGGACGGGCTGCGCGGGCTCGACCCCGGCGAGCTGCGGGCCCGGGCGGCGCCGACCCTGCTGACCCCGCACGCGGGGGAGGCGGCGGCGCTGCTGGGGCTCGCTCGGGAGAGGGTCGAGGCGGGGCGGCTGGAGGCCGTACGGGGGCTCGCGGAGCGGTACGGGGCGGTGGCGCTGCTGAAGGGGTCGACCACCCTGATCGCCCCGGCCGGGCCCGGCCCCGTCCGGGTGAACCCGACCGGGACCCCGTGGCTTGCCACCGCCGGGAGCGGGGACGTGCTGTCCGGGCTGGCCGGGTCCCTGCTGGCGGCCGGCCTGCCGGCCGTGGACGCCGGGTCGGTGGCGGCGTACCTCCACGGCCTGGCGGCCCGCCTCACCGGTGGCCCCCTCCTGGCCCACCAGGTGGCCGAAGCCCTGCAGCGGGCCTGGCGCGAGGTCGCTCGCTCCGGACGGGTCGAAGGGTCGCCTCGAACGCGGGGGAGCAGGGGCCGTTCGGGGGCCACGTAGGGTGATCGTGATCCGGGGCCGGTGCCGTGTGTTCGGCCGTCCCGGGGGCCGCCTTGAGCCTCCACATCGTGGCGCCAGGTGGCCCAGGACCACCTGGGGAGGGGTTTTGAGAAGTTTCATGGTGCCCGAAAAGTGGCGTGCCGCCACCGGGCTCATGGCTGCCGCGGCTGCGGCGGCATCCCTTCTGACGGCGGGACCGGCGCAGGCCGAGGAGGCCGTGCCACCGCCGGCGGCGGGTCAACTGCGGGTGATCTCGTGGAACATCTGCGGTGAGGCGGGCGGCACCCGCGGGGACGTCAACTCGCCGGGCTACTGCCCGAAGCGCAACGAACCCGCGCTGAAGATGAAGGCGGTCGCCGCGCTCGCCACGAAGCAGCAGGCAGATGTGGTGATGCTGCAGGAGGCCTGCGGCTCTCGGGACAAGTCGCCGGTCGAAGACCCGGGCCAGACCCACGAGGAGGTTCTGGAGGCCGAGCTCCCGGGCTGGACGATCGTCCACGCGGTCGGTGACCGGGGGAAGGACGGGACGGGGGCTGTCCAGACGAGCTGCCGCGGCACGGCGCTCGCCGGTCACCTGGGCGTGCTGATCGCGGTCAAGGGGGCCGTGCCCGACACAGTCGTCCAATCGTTCGAGACGGCTCCGGCAACGCTCACCGCGACGGACTTCACGTCCGTTCCCCATGCGGTCACGCCGACCTCCGGGGAGATCACCGCGCTGTCCGGCCGCATCCAGCCCGCGCTCTGTGTCCGCAAGGAGGGCTGGCCGGACAAGATCTGCACCACGCACCTCCTCGCCGGGAAGGAGACGGAAGCAGGCAAGCGCACGCCCGAGAGCGTGGTCCGCGGGATGCAGGCCCAGGCGATCCGCTCGAAGCTCGGTGCGGAATTCGGTGCCGGACTGATCCTCGGCGGGGACCTCAACGCGAGGGAGACGGACCTTTCCCTGGCGCCGCTCGCCGGGAGTCTCGCGCGCTACACGAACGACGAGTTCACCCACATGGGGTGGGAGAAGCCGACGGCTGTCGCCGGCCCGGGCAAGGCGGCGCCCCACCGGTACGACCACGTCCTCACCGGCAAGCGGAACCACTTCACCTCCATCGAGGTCGACCACTCCCTGATGGACCTGACGGACCCCTACTCGGTGCCGGTGGAACCGGCGGGCGTGTTCTCCGACCACGCTCCCGTCATCACCACCGTGCGCCGCGTGCCCGGGGACCTCGACGGTGACGGCCTCCCCGACCTCCTCGCCGTGGACGATGCCAAGGGCGAGATGCGCCTGCACCCCGGCAACGGCCACGGCGGCCTGGGAGCCTCCGTCCTCGTCGGGACGAAGGGGTGGTCGGGTGCCTCGGTCACCCACCGGGGGGACTGGACCGGCGACGGTGCGGAGGACATCGTGGCCCGGGTCCAGGGCGAGCTGAGGCTCTTCCCGAACCTGGGCGACGGCAGGATCTATGGGCACACCGTGCTGGCGACCGGGCTGCCGGACACCGCGAAGATCGTCGGAGTCGGTGACGCCACCGGCGACGGCTTCCCCGACCTCGTCGCCCAGTACGGCGACGCGCTGTACCGCTACGACGGTGTTCCCGCCGTTCCCGGCACGCCCGTCTCGGTGAAGCCGCCCGTGAACCTGGGTACCGGTGGCTGGGACGTGATGACGCTGACCGCGCCCGGTGACGCCGACGGCGACGGCCGGGTCGATCTGCTGGCCCGCAATACGACCGACGGCAATGTGTGGCTGTACCACGGCCGTGACGGCGGCAGCTTCGGCAGCACCGGCACCCGCACCCCCTTCGGCCACGGCTACACCAGGGTGGACCGCCCCCGGATCGCGGCGGGCGCCGACGCAAACGGGGATGGCACAGCCGACATGTGGGCGACCACGAAGGAAGGCCGGCTCCTGTTCTACCCGGGCGGAACCGACGCCCTGGGCAACCCGGTGGATCAGACATCGGCCTCCCCTTCCGTCGAGGTCGCGGCCGGCGGATGGTCCGGCACCGGGTCTCTCGGCTGACGGACCCGGAAAAGGACGTCGTAAGGGAATTTCGAGTAGGCGGGGCCCGGCGGAAGTCCACCGGGCCCCGCCTGTTCGGCCCGCCGGGTGGGGCTCTGAGAGACTGTGGGGGATGAACGAGACAGCCGCGCGCGTGTACGCCGAGATCGATCTTGACGCCGTCCGGGCGAACGTACGGGCCCTGTGCGAGCGGGCGCCCCGCTCCGCCCTGATGGCCGTCGTGAAGGCGGACGCCTACGGGCACGGGGCCGTGGCCTGCGCCAGGGCCGCCCAGGAGGCGGGTGCGAGCTGGCTCGGGACCGCCACGCCCGAGGAGGCCCTCGCCCTGCGGGCCGCCGGGCTCGAAGGGCCCGTCCTGTGCTGGCTGTGGACCCCGGGCGGGCCCTGGCGGGAGGCCATCGAGGCCGGTATCGACGTGTCCGTCAGCGCGATGTGGGCCCTCGACGAGGTACGGGAGGCCGCCCGCGCCGCCGGACTGACGGCCAGGATCCAGCTCAAGGCAGACACGGGCCTGGGCCGGGGCGGCTGCCAGCCCGCCGACTGGGAGGCCCTGGTGACCGCGGCCGTCGCCGCCCAGTCCGAGGGGACCGTCCGCGTCACCGGCGTCTGGTCGCACTTCGCCTGCGCCGACGAGCCCGGACACCCCTCCATCCAGCTCCAGCTGACCGCCTTCCGCGACATGCTCGCGTACGCGGAGAAGGAGGGCGTCGAGCCCGAGGTCCGTCACATCGCCAACTCGCCGGCCACGCTCACCCTCCCCGAGTCCCACTTCGACCTGGTCCGCTGCGGCCTGGCCCTCTACGGGGTCTCGCCCGCGCCCGAGCTCGGCACCCCCGCCCAGCTCGGCCTGCGGCCCGCGATGGCCCTCAAGGCCACCGTCGCGCTGGTCAAGACCGTGCCGGCCGGGCACGGCGTCAGCTACGGCCACCACTACGTCACCGAGCGGGAGACCACCCTCGCGCTGATCCCCGCCGGCTACGCCGACGGCGTCCCGCGGCAGGCGTCCGGGCTCGGCCCGGTGCTCGTCGGCGGCCGCATCCGCACCGTCGCCGGGCGCGTGGCCATGGACCAGTTCGTGGTCGACCTGGACGGCGGTCACGCCCGCGCCGGCGACGAGGCCGTCATCTTCGGGGACGCCGAGCGCGGTGAACCCACCGCCGAGGACTGGGCTCGAGCGGCGCACACGATCGCCTATGAGATCGTCACCCGTATCGGGGGCCGGGTGCCCCGCGTGTACCGGGGCGGCTGAGTGAGGACGGCGGCGTGAGCGAGAACTGGCGCAAGGCGGGCTGGGCGGGAGCCGCCATCGGCGTGATAGCCGCCGGAGCGGCGGCCGGGGTCGCGGTCGAACGCATCACCGTCGGCCGGGGCATGCGCATGAAGGCGCGCCTCGCCCTCGACTCGACCGGGGACTACGGATCCCTGCGCGGAGCCCCCGGCACCGCGCGGGCCGACGACGGAACCGCGCTCTACTACGAGGTCGACGAGCTGCCCGAGGAGGGCAAGCGGCGCCGCCTGCGCCGCAAGGCCCCGGTCCGGCCGACCGTGGTGTTCTGCCACGGCTACTGCCTCGCCCAGGACTCCTGGCACTTCCAGCGCGCGGCCCTGCGCGGCATGGTCCGCGCCGTGTACTGGGACCAGCGCAGCCACGGCCGCAGCGCGCGCGGCCTGGCCCAGGCGGAAGGCGAGCCGGTCACCTTCGAGCAGCTCGGCCGCGACCTGAAGGCCGTCATCGACGCCGCCGCTCCCGAGGGCCCGCTGATCCTGGTCGGTCACTCGATGGGCGGGATGACCATCATGGGACTGGCCCAGGAGTTCCCCGACCTCATCCGGGACCGGGTGGCCGGTGTGGCCCTGGTCGGCACCTCCAGCGGCCGGCTGGACGAGGTCACGTACGGGCTGCCCACCCTGGGCTTCAGCACCGTACGGCGCCTGCTGCCCGGGGTGCTCAAGGCGCTCGGCTCCCAGGTGGAGCTGGTGGAGAAGGGCCGCCGGGCCACCGCCGACCTGTTCGCCGGGATGGTCAAGATGTACTCCTTCGCCTCGCGCGACGTCGATCCGGGCGTCGCCCGCTTCGCCGAGCGGCTCATCGAGGCAACGCCCATCGACGTGGTCGCCGAGTTCTACCCGGCCTTCCAGGCGCACGACAAGGCGGCCGCCCTCCAGCGGTTCGCGGACATCCCCGTCACCGTCATCGCCGGGGACCGCGACATGGTCACCCCGCCCGACCACAGCCTGGCCATCAAGGAGGCCCTGCCCTCCGCCGAGCTGGTCGTCCTGGAGACCGCCGGGCACCTGATGATGCTGGAACACCCGGACACCGTGACCCGGCTGCTCACCGAGCTCCTCGCGCGCACCGGGACGGTGCCCGCAGCGGCTAACGTTGGCCGGCATGGAAGAAGTACCTGACACGGAAACCCACGTCACGGTCGGCTCGCCCGACGCCATGCAGGACCTCGGGCGCCGGATCGCCGGGCTGCTGCGCCCCGGCGACCTCGTCCTGCTGACCGGGGAGCTCGGCGCCGGGAAGACCACCCTGACCCGCGGCCTCGGCGAGGGCCTGGGCGTGCGCGGGGCCGTGACCTCGCCGACCTTCGTGATCGCCCGGGTCCACCCCTCGCTGACCGGCGGTCCGGCACTGGTGCACGTGGACGCGTACCGGCTGGGCGGCGGGCTGGACGAGATGGAGGACCTGGACCTCGACGTCTCGCTGCCGGAGTCCGTGGTCGTCGTGGAGTGGGGCGACGGCAAGGTCGAGGAGCTGTCCGACGACCGGCTGCACGTGGTGATCAGCCGGGCGGTCGGCCACGAGGAGGTCCTGGACGACGTGCGCGAGGTGACGGTCCGCGGGATCGGCACCCGCTGGTCGGCCGGGGCGGGTCTGGAGAGCCTCGCGGGCGTCCTGTCGCCGGAGTAGGCGGAGCGCGGCGCGGCGCCTGCGCGGTGCCTCGGCGGTGCCTCGACGGTGCCCGAGCAGAGTCCTCGCGGCGCGGACGCGGCGCGAAACGTTCCGACAAGTCGTCGGGAAGATATTGCGCGGGCGGTGGCGCGCGTGGTCACATGGTACCGAGGGCTGGTTAGGCGTACCTAAGTACGGGCTGGCCCCGGCCAGGAGGCAGCCATGTCGGCAACAGGAGCAGCGGGCCGGTTCCCCCGCCCGTCCGCCGTGTCCATGGGGGCGCTGCTCGCCGCGGGCGCCGCCGCCAGCGCCGTGTCGACGCCGCCCGCACGCGAGCCGGCCCCGCAGCCCGATCCCCTACGGGAAGCGGCGGAGGGCAGCGAACAGGCCGCCCCGGAGTCCGAAGCGGCCTGAAGCGGGGGAACGCCTGACGGCAGAGTTGTAAGGCGGAGTCCCTGCAAGGCGGAGTCCCTGCAAGGCGGAGTCGCTGTAAGGCACAGCCCCGTACGAGTGAACTTGGCGTGTCGAGGCCGGGTCAGGGAACGACGACGACCTTCGTGCCGATCGTCGCGAAGGCCCACATCGCGTCCCCGTCCGCGCGCAGCATGCGGACACCGCCGGTCTTCTTGGCCGGGTCGGGCGCGGGCAGGGTGTTGTCCACGCGGGAGCTGAAGCCGACCGTGACGCCCTTCGGACTCGCGAACCGGACAACGTGCTCGATCGGCACCCCGTCCGAGCCGGTCACCTTGCCCGTGCGGCCGCCCACCGTGTAACTGCCGGGCGCCGGGTGCACCGTGCTCGGGACCACCGCGAAGGACTTCGGCTCCCCACCGGGTCCCACCAGCCACACGCGCTTGGCGCTCAGCGAGTACACGACGCGCACGCCGGTACCGGAGCCGGCCGGCAGGGCCACCGGCTTCGACGGGTCCGCCTTGGCGGGTCCGGAGTCGCTCGGAGCGGGCACCGGGCTCTGCGCGGCGGCCTTCGGCGGGAGTTCGGGAGCGGAGGCGGAGGCCTGATAGCCGAGGAAACCGACGACGGCGAGCGCCGCGACGGTGAGCCCGGCCACGATTCCCGAGCTGCTGCGTGCCACCTTGCTCCACCTCTCCGCATGATCAGTCGATGCCAGTCGGATGCCAGGCGGACGATCACACCCCGACACCTGGTCCGAAGGTAGCAGCAGGGGTGCCCGCAGACCGGCCGCAAGGGCCGGGGGCCCCGGAGTCGTAGGCTGTTCGCGTGCTCTTGCTCGCTGTAGATACCGCCACGCCCGCCGTCACCGTCGCCCTGCACGACGGCGAGTCCGTCCTCGCCGAGTCGAACCAGGTCGACGCCCGCCGCCACGGGGAGCTCCTGCTGCCCTCCGTCGACAAGGTCCTCGCCGAGGCGGGGGTCAAGCTCGAAGCCGTCACCGGCATCGTCGTCGGCGTCGGCCCCGGCCCCTACACCGGACTGCGCGTCGGCCTCGTGACCGCGTCCACCTTCGCCTCCGTCCTCGGCGTGCCCGTCCACGGGCTGTGCACCCTCGACGGCCTGGCCTACGCGGCCGGTGCCGCCGGGATCGAGGGCCCCTTCACCGTGGCCACCGACGCCCGGCGCAAGGAGGTCTACTGGGCGCGTTACGAGGACCCGCGCACCCGGACCGGCGAGCCCGCGGTGGACCGGCCGGCCGAGATCGCCGAGCGCGTCGCCGGACTGCCCGCCGTCGGACAGGGCGCGCGGCTGTACCCGGAGGTCTTCACCGACGCGCGGGCCCCCGAACACCAGAGCGCCGCCGCGCTGGCCGCCCTGGCCGCGGAGAGGCTGGCGGCGGGGGAGGCATTCCTGCCGCCGACCCCGCTCTACCTGCGCCGGCCCGACGCCGAGGTGCCCAAGAACTACAAGGTGGTCACCCCGCAGTGACCGCCACCTCAGCCACCCCGGCCGTCGTCCTGCGCGAGATGCGCTGGTGGGACATCGGGCCCGTGCTGGAGCTGGAGCACGAGCTGTTCCCCGAGGACGCCTGGTCCGCCGGGATGTTCTGGTCCGAGCTGGCCCACGCCCGCGGCCCCGGCGCCACGCGCCGCTACGTCGTGGCGGAGGAGGCCGGCCGGCTCGTCGGCTACGCCGGGCTGGCCGCCGCCGGGGACCTGGCCGACGTACAGACCATCGCCGCGGCCCGCGACCAGTGGGGCACCGGGCTCGGCGCCCGGCTGCTGACCGAGCTGCTGCGCGCCGCCGGCGCCTTCGAGTGCGCCGAGGTGCTGCTGGAGGTGCGGGTCGACAACGTCCGGGCCCAGAAGCTCTACGCCCGCTTCGGTTTCGAGCCGATCGGCT
This sequence comes from Streptomyces sp. NPDC059957, assembly GCF_042730015.1. NCBI lineage: Bacteria > Bacillati > Actinomycetota > Actinomycetes > Kitasatosporales > Streptomycetaceae > Streptomyces > Streptomyces sp. NPDC059957. Next base: position 14,384 of record NZ_JBHWMB010000037.1, read on the forward strand.
TCCGGCGCGGCTACTACCAGCCCGGCAACGTGGACGCCCTCGTGATGCGCCGGCTCTCCGATCCCGCGGCCCCCGCCGACCCCGACTCCGCACTCCCCGACTCCGTACCCCTGCAAGGTGAGACGACCCATGGCTGACGAACCGCTCGTCCTCGGCATCGAGACCTCCTGCGACGAGACCGGCGTGGGCATCGTCCGCGGCACCACGCTGCTCGCGGACGCCATCGCGTCGAGCGTCGACGAGCACGCCCGCTTCGGCGGGGTCGTGCCCGAGGTGGCCTCCCGCGCGCACCTGGAGGCGATGGTCCCCACCATCGAGCGCGCCCTGAAGCAGGCCGGGGTCAGCGCCCGCGACCTCGACGGCATCGCCGTCACAGCCGGCCCCGGCCTCGCGGGGGCCCTGCTGGTGGGCGTCTCCGCCGCGAAGGCCTACGCGTACGCGCTGGGCAAGCCGCTGTACGGGGTGAACCACCTGGCCTCGCACATCTGCGTCGACCAGCTGGAGCACGGGCCGCTGCCCGAGCCGACGATGGCGCTGCTGGTCTCCGGCGGGCACTCCTCGCTGCTGCTGGCCCCCGACATCACCTCCGACGTGCGGCCGCTCGGCGCGACCATCGACGACGCGGCGGGCGAGGCCTTCGACAAGATCGCGCGCGTCCTGCAGCTGGGCTTCCCCGGCGGCCCGGTCATCGACCGGCTCGCACGCGAGGGGGACCCGAAGGCGATCGCCTTCCCGCGCGGGCTGACGGGGCCGCGCGACGCCCCGTACGACTTCTCCTTCTCCGGGCTCAAGACCTCGGTCGCCCGCTGGATCGAGGCGAAGCGCAAGGCGGGCGAGGACGTGCCGGTGCGCGATGTGGCGGCCTCCTTCCAGGAAGCCGTCGTGGACGTACTGACGCGCAAGGCGATCCGTGCCTGCAAGGACGAGGGCGTCGACCACCTGATGATCGGTGGCGGGGTCGCGGCCAACTCCCGGCTGCGCAGCCTCGCCCAGGAGCGGTGCGATGCCGCGGGGATCATCCTGCGGGTGCCGCGGCCGGGGCTGTGCACGGACAACGGCGCGATGGTGGCGGCGCTGGGCGCGGAGATGGTCAAGCGGAACAGGGCTCCCTCGGACTGGGACCTGTCGGCGGACTCCTCGCTTCCGGTCACCGACCCGCATGTTCCCGGCCATTCCCACGGCCATTCTCACGGGGACGGCGGCGGCGAGGGGCACACCCACGGGCACGGCCATGCGCACGACCACGACCACGTGCACGAGCTGAGCAAGGACAACCTCTACTCGTGAGCACCGTCGCGCTGATGTGGGAGGCCCGGTCCGTGCCCGGCCGGGCCAACGAGCTGCTGGAGTGGGCTCGTTCGCAGATCCTGGCCCAAGATCCGGTGCGGCGCGAGGTGTTCAGCGCCCCGCAGGACCGGGTGCTCGTCATCACCTGGTGGGAGACCCCCGAGGGGATCGGCGCCGAACTGCCCGAACTTCCGGAGCCCGCAGCCGATTTGATCACACGGGCGGTCCACCGCTGGCGCTTCGAATCGGTGGAGGTGGGGGAGGCCGACGGGAGCTGACGCTCCGTCCGGCGGTCCGTCGGGACCCGTGGCGTGCGGATATGGTCATGTGCATGCCCCGTCGTGACCTGCCGCCGCCGCCCCCTCCGCCGCACCTGCGCGCCTGGTTCGACGAGCACGCCGTACGGGCCGTACGGGCCGACCGCGCCCGGTTCCTGGGGGAGCTCGGGCGGCGCAGCCTGGGCTTCGGCCGGCTCCTGCTCCTCTGGTCGGTCTCGGCGGTCTTCGCCCTGGGCTGGACCTTCGTCGCCATGGCCCTGATGGCCATCGAGGCCGGCGACCCGTTCTCGTACCTCTTCGGCCTGATATTCGCCGCGCTCGGCGTGGGCGTGCTGATACCGGCCGGATTCTGGTTCGCCCGGGGCGCCAAGCGGGACCGGCAGGTGCGCCGGCTGCTGTGCGCCTGGGCGGAGCTGGACCGGGACCCGCCCGTGGACGCCGCCGTACGCGCGCCCGGCCGCAGCCTGATCTGGCTGCTGGCCTCCCTGGCCCTGGGCGGGCTCGGACTCTGGGTGACCTTCGCGGGGGCGGCGGAGGCCCGGCCCGGATCCGACTCCTACGGAGAGGCCGCCTACACCGTGGGCATCGGCATGATCCTGTGGATCACCGCCCTGCTGGGCCTCGGCAAGGCGGGCGCGCACCACCGGTGGGCCCTGCGCGTCTTCGGGGGACCGGTAGGGAGCCCCGGCGGACCGTCAGGGGCGGGCGGTCGGTGAGCCGATCAGCATCGAGGGGGCCCCGGCGACCCGGGTCAGGAACACCGTGGCGGAGTTCGGGCCCTGCGGCTTCACCTTCCTGCGCAGCTCCTCGGGCTCGATCGCGGAGCCGCGCTTCTTCACCGCGAGGATGCCGACCCCGCGCTCGCGCATCAGCGCCTTGAGCTTCTTCAGCCCGAACGGCAGCACGTCGGTGATCTCGTACGAGGTCGCGTACGGGGTCTCGTGCAGCTCGTCGGCGGTGATGTACGCGATGGTCGGGTCGATCAGCCGCCCGCCCAGCTGCTCGGCGACCTCGGCGACGAGGTGGGCGCGGATCACGGCCCCGTCGGGCTCGTAGAGGTAGCGGCCGACGGGACCGGCCTCGGGGTCGGGCAGCGGATCGGCGGTCGCCAGCGCGCGCGGACCGGGCAGCAGGGTGGCGCGGATCTCGCCCGGAGCCGTCCCGAACCACAGCACGGCCTCCTTCACGTCCCCCTGGTCGGAGATCCACTCGGCCTGCGCCTCGGCGGGCACCGCCTCGTGCGGGATCCCGGGGGCGATCTTGATGGCGGCGACCTTCGCGGCGCGGGCGGTGGCGATCGCCCAGGACAGCGGAGGGGAGTAGGACTCGGGGTCGAAGATCCTGCCCCGCCCGCCCCGGCGGGCCGGGTCGATGAAGACGGCGTCGTAGCCCGCGGTGTCGACCTCCGTCACATCGGCCTCCCGGACCTCGATCAGGTCCGCCAGCCCGAGCGCCTCGGCGTTCGCCCGCGCGACGGCGACGGTCAGCGGGTCGTGGTCCACCGCCAGGACGCGGATGCCGAGCCGGGCCAGGGCCAGCGCGTCCCCGCCGATCCCGCAGCAGAGGTCCGCGAGGCTCCGTACGCCGAGGGCGGCGAGCCGCTCGGCGCGGTACGAGGCTACCGAGGCGCGGGTGGCCATCTCCCCGCCGCCGGGGGTGAAGTACATCCGGTGGGCGTCCTCGGCCCCGAACTTCGCCACCGCGCGCTGCCGCAGCCGGGCCTGTCCGAGGGCGGCGGAGACCAGTGCGGCGGGGTGTTCGCGGCGCAGCCGGGTGGCGACGGCGAGCTCCTGGGCGGGGTCGTAGTCGCGGAGCGAGTCGAGGAGGGCGTGGCCCTCGGGGGCGAGGAGCGCGGCGAAGTCTTCGGGGGTCACGGGTCCATTGTCGGCCACGGTGGGCCACTCGGAGGAAGGTCGGATTCCCCTCGCGGTGTCGGCCGGGGTGCGTGCATGGCTGGTGTAAAGATGCCCAACTATGCAGCTAGTCCGACAAAAGGAACATAAGACGCAACACGGTCACCGGATCGCGGCAGTCGCGCGCGGCCGGTTGGGTACGGCCGCGATGGCCGCACTGCTCGTCGCCGCACTCGGCACGGGCTGCGGAGCCGGCGGGTCCGAGACGCCGGACAAGGCCGCCAAGGCGAAGGCCGCCGCGGGGGCCGCCGGCGAGCAGGCCGGGGCGGCCGGAGCGCTCGGCACCTACGCCGAGAGGCTCAAGGCCCTCCAGCAGGCGAGGATCGTGGCCGCGAAGAAGTGGGGGCTGGTCAAGCCGCCGCTCGTCGCTCCGCAAGCGCCCAAGGAGAAGCCGGAGATCAGCACCCGCGACGGCTTCGAGGTCGAGGGCCAGGACGAGCTGCCCCCCGTCTTCACCACCGTCCCCACGGAGGAGAAGGTCGTCTTCCTGACGATCGACGACGGGGCCGAGAAGGACCCCGAGTTCCTGAAGATGATGCAGGAGCTGAAGCTCCCGTACACCGCCTTCCTGAGCGACTACCTGGTCCGGGACAACTACCCGTACTTCAAGGAGATGCAGGCGGCGGGCGTCACGCTGAACAACCACACGCTCAACCACCGCTACATGCCGGCGCTCTCGTACGAGAAGCAGCGCCAGGAGATCTGCGGACAGCAGGACACGATCGAGAAGACGTTCGGCAAGCGTCCGACGCTCTTCCGGCCGCCGTACGGGAACTACAACGAGGACACGCTGCGCGCGGCCAAGTCCTGCGGGATCAAGGCCGTTCCGCTGTGGAACGAGGAGGCCTTCCCCAACCGGATGGACTGGCGGGAGTGGGACAAGGACCTGCACCCCGGGGACATCATCCTCACCCACTTCCGGGGCAAGGAAGACTGGAAGGGAAGCATGACTGACATGATCCGTCACGTCATGAAGACCGTCACGGACAAGGGTTATGCCGTGGCTCGCCTGGAGGACTACTTGTGAAGCACGCGCGCCGGTTCGTAGCCGGAACGCTGACGGCCGGCGCGCTCGCGCTGTCCCTGACGGGGTGCGGGGACAGCGTGGACCCCATCGAGAGACTGGGGCGCAAGACCACGGAGGCCAGGTCGACTCCATCGCCCTCGGGGGCGGCCTCCCCCTCCGCGGCGGCCAAGGGATCGACGGCCGCGGCGGACGAGGCGTACCGGAAGTGGGGCCTCAGCGGCCCCCTCCAGTACGCGCCCAAGCCCGCCGCCAAACCCCGGATCGCCCCGGCCGGGGCGGGGCGGGTCCAGGTCGTCGACCGAATACCCGTCCCGGCGGACGACAAGGTCGTCTTCCTGACGTTCGACGACGGTGCCGAGAAGAGCCCCGAGTTCCTCAAGATGGCCGCCGATCTGAAACTGCCGATCAGCATGTTCCTGACGGACAACATCGCCTCGTCGGACTACGGCCACTTCGAAAAGCTCCGCGACAACGGCTCCGACAGCACGATAAACAACCACACCCTGACGCACCCGAACCTCCGCACCCTGTCCTTCGAGGGACAGAAGAAGGAGATATGCGGGCAGCAGGAACGCCTGGAGAAGCGCTTCGGCAAGCGGCCGACGCTCTTCCGCCCGCCGTACGGCAATCACAACGACGACACCCTCAGGGCCGCGCACGAGTGCGGGATATCCCAGCTCCTCCTGTGGCGCGTGTCGATGCAGATCAACAACTTCCAGTACGCCGAGGGCTCCGCCCTCAAACCGGGTGACATCATCCTGGCCCACTTCCGCGGCCCCTCGGAGCTGAAGGGCACGACGGAGACCGAGATGACGACCCGGATGCTCCGGCGGATACAGGAGCAGGGCTACCGGATCGGCCGCCTGGAGGACTACCTGTAAGAGGGGGCGGGGTGGGGTTCGGGCCCGGCCGTCGGCGCGACCGTCGGAGTGATCGTCGTTTCCGCCGGGCCCCGGGCGTCCGCCTCGCGCTGTCTTTCGGTGCTGTCGGAGATGCGCAGCAGCAGGGCGATCATGATCCAGTTGGCCAGGAGGGACGAGCCGCCCGCGGCCAGGAAGGGCAGGGCCTTGCCCGTCAGGGGAATCAGCCCCGTGACGCCGCCGGCCACGATGAAGACCTGGAGGGCCAGGGCGGACGACAGGCCCACCGCCAGCAGCTTGCCGAAGGGGTCGCGGGCGCCCAGCGCCATCCGCAGCCCGCGCTGCACGAGGAGCGCGTAGAGGATCAGGACGGCCATGACCCCGGCCAGGCCGAGCTCCTCGCCCACCGTCGTCAGGATGAAGTCGCTGCGGCCCGCGAACTTGATCAGCTCGGGATGGCCCATGCCGAGGCCCGTGCCGGAGATGCCGCCCGTGCCGAAGCTGAACAGTGCCTGCGCCGACTGGTCCGAGACGACGCCCGGCGGCCGGTCCTTCCAGTAGTACGACAGCGGGTTCAGCCAGGCGGCCACGCGGGCCTTGACGTGCGGCTCCGTCGTGCCCACGACGAAGGCGCCCGCCGAGGCGAGCACCAGGCCGACGACGATCCAGCTGGTGCGTTCCGTGGCCACGTAGAGCATGACCACGAAGACGCCGAAGAAGAGCAGCGAGGTGCCGAGGTCACGCTCGAAGACCAGCACCATCAGCGAGATGACCCACACGGTGATGAGCGGGCCGAGCTGACGCATCGGCGGCAGCCGCATGCCCAGGAACTTGCGGCCCGACAGGGCCAGCGCATCGCGGTGGATCACCAGGTAGCCCGCGAAGAAGACCGCAATCATGATCTTCACGAACTCGCCGGGCTGGACCGAGAGCGCGCCGAACTTGATCCAGCGCTTCGCCCCGTAGGTGTCCGCGCCGAAGAAGGCGGGCGCGATCAGCGCCACCAGCGCGACGACCATCGTGATGTAGATGAACCGCTGCAGCAGCCGGTGGTCGCGCAGCAGCCCCAGCACCGCGATGCAGACCGCGACGCCGATCACCGTCCACATCAGCTGGCCGGGCGCCACCGCTTCGGAGTTGTACCGCTCGATGTACCCCTGGTCCAGGCGGTGCAGCAGCACCAGCCCCAGCCCGGTCAGCAGCAATGCCAGCGGGAAGACCAGCGGATCCGCGTACGCCGCGAACCGGCGCACGGCCAGGTGTCCGACCAGCGCGAGCAGCGTCATGCTGACCACGAAGCCGGTGAGACCGCTCGGCAGCTCGTCGTTCATCGCGAGGCCGGCGCTGATGTGGCCGGAAACGGTCACCGCGAGGACGAGGAGGAGCAGCAGTGCTTCCGTGCGGCGGCGCGCGCCCGCCGTGGTCAGGGGCTTCAGTCCACGCACGGGACGCCGCCGCCGTCGAGGGCGGGGGCTGCGCTGCCGCTCCGGGACGGTGCGGGGGCGGGCGCGGAGCTCTGGGGGGAGCCAGGGGCCGAGCCCTGGGGTGCGGAGGGCGTGCCCAGTGAGGAGGGAGCGGCGCCAGGTGCGCTCGGGCTCGCAGCGTCCCCGGGCCCGATCCGCTCGGCTATGAACCGCTTTATCTTCATATCGTCTACGACGTTTATCTCGGCGTCATGGTTCCGGCCGAAGCGTTCGATGGGAAGCGTCACAAACTCCACGTTGCCCCCGGACAGGTTCTTCGCCTGCTTCACGAACGACAGCAGGTCCCACCCCTGATCGGTGACCACGTCCTGCTTCGCCGCGTCGATCAGCTTCATCAGCTTCAGCGGATCGGTGAAGGTCCCGGCCTGGTTCAGCTTGTACGTGGCCCCCGCCAGGAACGCCTGCTGGCGCTTCGTCCGGTCCAGGTCGCCCATGGTCAGGCCGTGCCGCTGCCGTACGAACGCCAAGGACTGCTGCCCGTCGAGCGTCTGGCGCCCCGCCGGGAAGTCGGCCCCCGAGTAACGGTCCTTCGCCGGCTTGTTCAGGCACACCGGTACGCCGCCCAGAGCGTCCGCGAGGTGATAGAAACCGGCCAGGTTCAGCTCGGCGAAGTGGTCGATCGGCACGCCCAGGAAGGTGCGCACCGTCTCCAGCTCCGCCTTGCGCCCCGCCTCGCGCCCCTCGCGCTCCAGCTGCCGCGGGTCCTTGACCCCCTTGGCGGTGAGCTGCGCCTCCACCTTGGCCTTCGCCCGCCCGTAGGCCTCCTTGATCTTGGCCTTGCCGGTGAAACCGGGCACGCCGTGCAGCTCGACGAAGTCGTCGCGCGGCACCGAGAAGGCCTTCGCCCTGCCCCCGTCGCCAGGGACGTGCAACAGGATCAGGGTGTTGGTGTTGTAGCCGCCGACGTCGGAGCTCGCGCCCGCGTGCAGCTTGTCGAGGACCGCCGGGGGGAGGTCCTCGCCGTTCTGGTCCCGGCGGCTGTCCAGGCCCATCAGCAGGATGTTCACATCGCCGTACTTCGACTTCTCGGCGCCCTCCAGGGCCTTGGAACTGCCGATGCTGGAGGCGAGGTCGTCGTACAGGTACCAGGCACTCGCCCCCGCGAGCACCACCAGGGCGCAGCCGGACGCGAGCAGGGTGCGGGTGAGCCTGCGGCGGCGGGACGCGGACACCGGGGACTTCGGTTCACGGGTCTTCCTGCGGTGGGCGCTCATGCCTGTCGATGCTGGGGGAGCGGTGCTGAAGGAACCCTGAGGGTCCTGAAGACGCCTTCAGGGACGGGCTCGGCGCAGTGGTTCGGGGGAGGCGGCCGGGGCGGGCAGGCGCAGCACCAGCCGGGCGCCTCCGGCGGGCGCCGGGAGCGCGCTGACCTCACCGCCGTGCGCCCGGGCGATCTCCCGGGCGATGGCCAGCCCCAGGCCGGTGCCGCCGCCGGCCCGGCCCCGGTCCGCGTCCAGGCGTACGAACCGCTCGAAGACCCGGTCCCGGTCCGCCTCCGGGATGCCCGGCCCGTCGTCCGCGACCTCCAGCAGCGCCCAGCCCTCCGCGGCCGAGGCCCGGACCACGACCCCCGTACGGGCGTACCGCAGGGCGTTGTCCACCAGGTTGGCCAGCGCCCGCTCCAGCCGCGCCGGATCCCCGGCGGCCGGTACGGGAGCCCGCGCGTCCAGCCGGAGCGCGACCCCGGTCTCCGGGCGCCGCGCCGCGTCCTCGGCGGCCAGCAGCGCGAGGTCCACCGGCTCGGTGCGCGGCGCGGGCCCGCCGTCGAGGCGGGCCAGCAGGGGGAGAGTGGACAAGGCTGGCGGCGGCCCCCCTCCGTTGGCCAGGGCAGACGCAAACACACCCCCCTCTAGGGGCCCCCCAAACCCCT